>JADFGT010000154.1 GCA_022567555.1 Armatimonadota bacterium
ACTGCCGGCACGGGGGTTGCGGTGGCTACTTCTGATTCTTCTTTTGCTGCTGGCCGGATGCGGTGGGGACACGCCCGCAACCGACGAAACCGCCGTCAACGGGCTAACGCAGGGCATGACGGAGAGCGGCGACGACGCTGACGCACACGTAGCGGAACTGGGCATACGCACTGAAAACGCCGAAGACGCGGGCACTGGGACTCTCCTGCAACTGAGGATAAGACCAGGCCTTAAGTTAGTGACAGACGTCGAGGGGAACATGGAACTTCGATATGACGAGACCTACCTTCCGCCCGGAGAGGAGGGCATCGTGGAAAGCGAGTTCTCATTCACGCTCACGACCGAGACGAAGTCGGTCGAGAACGGTTTGGCGACCGTCGCTACCGTGTCATCACCGTTCTTGATGCCGGGATTAGGCGAATTCTCGGAGCAGGGGTCGGAACTGACTGTGGACGCACATGGACAGATCCACTCTTTCACCGCCGGCACAGTGCGCGGCATACACGCCCTGCCCTTCGTACCGTTTCCCGACGGACGCGTTTCACCGGGCGACGTATGGGCCGTGGGAAGTGCACACCGCGCCCCAATACTGATGGCGTTAACACTCGAAGAGACGTATACGTTCGGCGGCGTGGAAAAACGTGCGGGCCGGGACCTGTGGCGGGTGGAAATGCGGGCCGTATCGGAGGACGGCAGTGTCGAAATCAACGCGACCTACTATCTCGACCCCGAGACTGGATTCCCTATCGAAGCGGAGATTGAGCAGACCGCAAGCATCGCCGCGCCGTACCTCGACCGAGGGAACATTCCCGCCACGGTCAAGATGGTCCTGAAATTGACGGCTCGAAAGGGCTGACGACAACTCGACCTACCCGCGCTCAGCCTGGTCGAACCGCGTGAGCCAGGAATAGTAATACTCCAGGACGGCGATGCACTCATCCTGCCGATGCCTGGGAAGTATGGGCAGAATCGTGTCGTAGTTGACCATCGCCTTCACGTTCGTGGCCAAAATGCTTCTCCAGTCGAGGCCGCGGTCCGACATCTCTCGCCGCTGCTCCCACGGAATGACGCCGTTTTCGCCGAGGCGCTTGCGGACCCAGCCGATGAGGTCCATTATTCTGAGCCGTTTTGAAAGCGTCTCCTGAGCGATCGGACGGCTGCTCCATTTGATCAACTTCGCCATCAGCAGTTCGTCGTCCAGCGCCGCACGGGCCTCCGCGTGCGGAAAGCGCTCGCCGCCGCCAGCGTAGCCGGACGCAACCTGGACTTCCAGCTCCCGGAACCGCACCATCAGGCGGCGGTACTCAGCGAGCCGCTCCCGGTCGGGCTTTTGCAAGCGCGCGAACCGCACCTCATTTCGTGCCCCGAGGCACGCCGCGTAAACCTGGGAGGCGTTATCCTTCCCATTCTCGCTCGAATCACCGCTCTTCTCAGCGTAATAGGCGGTCCACTTGTCCGGCTTCATCGCCAGGATCTGGTCGCATGTGAGCCCCAGCGCGCCGTCATGCGCGGGGACGGTGGGTGCGAGGGAGAACAGTATTGGCAGCATGGCCAACGAGAGGGACTTCATGGGCAAACCTCCGGCTCTACATTCATGTGTTCCTTAGATGTCTCCAAACCGAACAGGCAATTCCCTTTGCTACAATAGGCGTGATGGAGCGCTACACCGGCCGGCCGCTGCCCGAGGCGCCCAAGATCGCGCTTACCGCTAACGACGCTCTCGGCAACTTCGCGGTCTGCACGCCCCTGGCGCAGGCGCTCCGGCATTTTCATCCGGGCTGCCGGATTGACTTCTACGGCGGAGAGCGCACGGCCGAGTTGGAAAGGGCATCGGCCCGCCTGCCGCTCGGAGAGGGAGGGCTGGGCGGGGACGATGCACTCTTCGAGTGGCGGGCTTCGCTGCACGGCCGGCCGTTTGCGGCTGCCGCGCGCGAGGCGCTGCGGCGGCGCGACGAAATCGGCGGCTACGACCTGGTAATCAACGTGGAGGCGGCGCCGGCGAACCGGTCGCTCGCCGCGCTCATCGGCGAGGGCGCCTTCGTCTGCGGCCCCTCGCTTGCGCCGGACTCACGGGGGGAATGGGACTTCCCGGACGACGAGCGGGGCGACCTTTGGCGCGAAAAGCGCTGGGTGGATGAGGACCTGCCGGAACGGTACTCTTTCCTTGAGACCGGGTTCATAAGCGAACTGTTCATAAGGCTCGCCTATATGGGCCCGATTCCAGACGCGCCGTGGACGGGAGGGATCCCGCGCTATTGCCTGCCGAGCGAAGAGCCGGGGCGACCCATTCCGGAACTGCTGATTTCAACCGGCGCAACGCTGCCCAAAAAACTTTGGCCGGTTTCCAAGTGGCGCGAACTGCTGACCTGGACGAGAGAGCAGGGGATGAAGGCCGGACTGCTGGGCGCGCCGCCGAAGCGCCAGCAGGAGTTCTATCACAGCGACAGAGACGAGCAGGCGCTGGTGGACGAGGACTTGGTGGAGGACCTTCGCGGGAAGTTGAGTTTGCCGCAGGTCGTCGGGGCGTTGTCGAGGGCGAGGCTGGTGATAACGATAGACAACGGCATCCTGCATTTCGCAGCCGCTAACGACGTTACGACAATCGGCCTATATCGCCGTGGATTCGACCGCCTCTGGTCCCCCCCCAATCCGAACTTGGCGCGCCTAACGCCGGAAACCGGCGACGTGGCGAGCATCGAAACTGGCGCCGTGTTCGAGAAGGTCGAAACCGCGCTCTCCGGATGCACGTAGGCCGTTACTTAACCTCAAGAACGGTGATCGTTACAATCGGGGCGCCGGCCAGTTTTTCTCCGAGCCAGAAGTAGACCTTGCCCGATTCCTCCTTTATCCCCTCGACTGACGGCGCAAGCACAAGTGCCGTGCCGACCTTCACTCGAATAGTGAAGAGCGAACTGTCTTCCCCGGCCAAGCCATAGCCCATACCGAACGTAATGGTACCATCGCCGTTGATGCGCGACACGAGCGAAAGATGCACCCCGGTCTGATTCTCTGAGAGCGTGAAACTTGAGTAGTGTCGTAGCTCTCCTATCACTGCGAAGTCCTCGGAATCGTAATCGCTATCCACTTCGATCCGCACGCTTATCGTTTCTGGCGTAATGTCGAAATGAGCGACACGTTCGCGGAGCTCCTCAAGTCCTTTCGCAGGGCCTTCCGCTACAATAACGCCCTTGGCGTCGTCGGCTTTTGCCGTTACCCCTTGCGGAATGGAGCTCCATACCACTCCCTCCGGCATGAGGTTCTGCATGATCCTCGACGGACGGCGGTTGGTCACAGGTATCTCGATGACGTCAGTGGCGACGAACGAACCTGCCACACACAGACACACAAGCGCTGAAGCAAACATCCTCTCACCTCCTAATGATTCGGACGGTCCTCAGGGCCGTTTCGTTTAGGCGCCATCCCCGTCGTCGCCCGGCGCGGGTTCAAACGCTCTTAGGCGAGCGCTTGCCTACGCCACCCAGCGAGGAAACGCGGGGTGAACCACCGCCCGAGGCGTCAGATTCAGGCCGGCCGCTACTTGACGCTCAGAACGGTGATCGTTACGATCGGACCGCGAGCGAGGTTCTTCTGCAGCCGATAGTAGGTCTTGCCGGACTCTTCCTTGACCTCCACGAACGGCGGCGCGAGAACGAGTGGTGTCCCGACGGGGTCCCGGATAGTCATCATCTCAAACTGCCGCGAGGCCAGGCTGTAACCCGCCGTAGACGTGATGCTCCCGTCGCCGTTCACGCGACACTGCAGGGACAGCCTGACGCCGGCCTCGGTCGCCGTGATAACAAAACTGGAGTTGTTTCGTATCTCTGCCGTGACAACGTAATC
>JADFGT010000072.1 GCA_022567555.1 Armatimonadota bacterium
GAGCAGATAGACGTGTTCTACCGCCGAGGGGCGCAGGACCCGATTGACAAGGAATTACCTGAGTGGGACCAAATGATCGAGTCCTGGGAAAAGATCTTAGACGGTGAACACCTTGCCAGCGCGGCTCATCGACAGGACCCGGGATCCCCCGGCGGCTATCTGATTGATTTGCAGTTCGACGCCGATGGCGCCCGGATCATGGGGCGATGGGGGCGCAAGGTCCTCAATCAGAACGAGTGGCTCGTTGCGATCATGGATGAGGAGATCATCACTTTTGCCAGGGTGTTACAGGGCAACCTTTTTTCAGGTGGCCGGTCCCAGCTTACGGGTAGTTTCACGCTTGCGGAGGCGCAGAAAACCGCGAATCTTTTGAACGCCGGCGCAATCCCGGTCGACCTGAGCATCGAAGACCTTAGCAGGGTCAACCCCACTATCGGTAAACAGGGCTTGGACCAGATTCTGTTCGCAGGGGCGGTCGCGTTTGCGGTTATCTCGGCGTTTCTGCTGATCTATTACCTGTTTCCTGGCGTCGTCGCCTTTTTGTCGCTCATCGCCTATATCCTCTTCTGTTACGCAATTTTCAAATCGATGGGCGTAACATTTTCCCTGGCCGCCATCGCGGGATTCATCTTATCAGTAGGCATGGCCGTTGACGCAAACATTCTGATTTTTGAACGCCTCAAGGAGGAGCTAAGGGGGGGGCGTTCGCTGTTGGCTGCCATTGACCTGGGATTCAAGCGCGCTCTGCCGGCGATCCTCGATTCAAACGCTTGTACGATCATCACGTGCATCGTGCTTATCAACATCGGCACGGGCCCAGTTAGAGGTTTCGCCACGACGCTGATGATCGGCGTTATCATCAGCCTTTTCACCGCCATTACGGTCACGCGCTCGCTTCTCTTATTCCTGACTTCAACGGGAATCGGAAGGAATCAGAAGTGGTACGCGGTCTCGCGCGGATGGTTCGGCGAGCGCTTGGAAGCGGGAGCAGACGTCAAGCCGCTTCGTGTTGTGCAGAGAATGGGCCGCTACTTCCTTATCTCAGGCCTGGTGATCCTGCCGGGTTTAATCTTCATTGGACTGGGCGGGCTCAAGCCGAATGTTGAGTTCCAGTATGGAGTCGAGTCTGGCGTTCGCCTGGCTGAGGGCGCCTCCACGAATCCCGGGGAACTTAATGCGATGCTTACGACGGCGGGGTTCACCGGCGCAAACGTCAAGGTGACAGAAGCGGGTGGCGCCGCTGAAACAGGCATCGCATGGATAACCATTCCGCTCGAAGACAATCCCGAGTTCAAGGAGGAGGTCGAGTCCGGCGAGGCAATATTCACAACGAGGCAGGAAATCGTTCGGGCAGTCGGCGGCGACGACACTCTTCTAACGGACGAGGATGGCAACATCACCGGGATTGCGGGCGAAGAGTCCTTCGAACAAACCAGCCCGACGGTCCGTGAAGAGACAATTCGCGGAGCGATCATCGGCGTCGTTCTTTCAGCCACCCTCATCGTCATCTATCTTGCGATACGATTCGGGGTTGCGCTGGGCGGGTTCCGCGTGGGGCTTCGCTTCGGGTTCAGCGCGATCGGCGCGCTCGTCCACGACGTCCTGGTGACTATAGGTTTAGCGGCAATCGCCGGATATTTCCTAAACTGGGAAGTGAGCCAATTAACGATTACGGCGATACTGACCGTGATCGGTTTCTCGGTTCATGATTCTATCGTCATCTTTGACAGAGTTCGGGAGAACCTGAGGCGGCCTCTCAAGGGAGAGACATTCGACCACCTTGTAAACCGTTCGATCACGCAGAGTTTCGCACGTTCCATCAACACGAGTGCCGTGGTGGTTGCGACGCTCGCTATCCTGGTGTTCATTGGCAGCGCGACGCCGGACCTGAAGCACTTCAACGCCGCAATGCTCATCGGCATCCTTTCAGGAACGTACTCCTCGCTCTTCAACGCGGCGCCGATCCTGGTGCTGTGGGAGCGCATCGTTGCGAAGCGCAAGGGCCCGAAGGCCACGATCATGCAGGACGTGCGGCTGCGCGCACCGGCGGGTGTGTCCGATGAGGAGGAGTATGAGGAGGAAGACGAGGAGGAGGAGCCGGGCGCCGCGCCCGAGAAGACGGAGGCCGGTGACGGCCGATTCGCTCCCACGCGGCGGAAGGGGAAGGGCCAGAAAAAGCAGCCTAAGAAGAAAAGGCGGCGGTGATTCGGCGTATAATCCAATAAGTGCCTATTCCTGGGGACATTCAAGCTGCAAAGATCGTCCGCCGCGAGATCACACGGCGGCCGATTGACTACTCCCGGATTGACATCCGGGTGAACCACGGCATCGTCTACATCCGGGGTCAGGTGGCCGCAATGCGGGGCCAGCCGTTGGATATCAGGGAGGAGATGCAACTGATCGTGAAGGTGATTAGGCAGCGGCCGGGCATCCGGGACGTGATCTTGGATGTCATCTATCGCACGTGAGGCGCCGCCCTGCGAGGGAATAGTAAACTCGGCTCATATTCCGTACGGCGACTGAGGTGATTCCCCGCGTTGTAGGTCCGTCCTTCCGAAGGGAAGCGAGGCGGCAGGTGGACTGGCTGCTTCTCTTGTCCGCCGGCTTTCTACTTGGAATCGGCCTTCTCGCCCTGTGGAGCGCCAGCGAGGTCCAGGTAGACCACGAGCATTTCAAGAAGCAACTCATCTGGATCGCCGTCAGCCTGCCGGTCCTCTTCATGTTTCTTTGGGTGGACCCGCGCATCTGGGGCTATTTCAGCCGCGTAGTCTATGCATTGAGCCTGCTGCTGCTCATTCTGGTGCTCGTGCCCGGAATCGGCAAGGAGCTATCGGGCGCGCAGCGATGGATAGACCTCGGCCCGCTGCAGTTCCAGCCGAGCGAAGCGGCCAAATTGCTGTTGGTGCTGACGCTGGCCGACTTTTTCGCACGGCGGCACAGAACGTTGCGGACGCCGAGCGGGATGTCCCTGTCCCTTCTTCACGTCCTCCCGTTTTTCGTGCTGGTGTTCCTGCAGCCGGACCTGGGAACCAGCATCATCTTCATCTGCATTTGGTTCGGATTGTCGTTTGTCGCCGGCCAAAGGTTGGCTTACATGGCCGCCGTGTCGCTGGCGATGATCTTGACTTTCGGCGCAGCCTGGAACTTCGGCGTTTTCGAGGAGTACCAGAAAGAGCGGCTGACCGCCCTCATCAGCGGTGAGGGCAGTTACCATTCCGAGATGTCAATCAGGAGCGTCGCAAGTGGGCAGAGCCTCGGCCAGGGGTTCGGGCAGGGCGCCATGACGGAGGCGCGCCTCGTGCCGGAGCAGACCACCGACTTCATCTTCGCGGCCATCGCCGAAGAGGGCGGTTTCGTCGGCTCCGCGCTTATCGTGGGAGCGTTCGCGCTGTTCCTTTGGCGCGTCTGGACCGCTGTCGTGGAGGCGAACGTACGCGTATTCCGGTATATGGCCGCCGGTATCTTCGTTGTGTTCAGTTTCCACATACTCGTCAATCTGCTGATGGTCGTCGGGCTGCTGCCCATAGTCGGCGTGCCGCTGACGTTCATGAGTTACGGCGGTTCGGCCATGGTCCTGAACATGGCCATGCTGGGGCTTCTTCTGAACTTGCGGGCAAGGGAAACGCGACTCGTCTTTTAGTGCCGCCGACATGATCGTCGTCTTCGGAACCATCTGCCTCGACCGCATCCGCCGCGTTCCTCACCTCCCGGAGCCGGGCGCCTGCGTCGAGACGGACGAAGAGGTCGTTTCGCTGGGCGGTGAGGCCGCAAACACGGCGGCGTGCCTAATGCGCCTCGGCGCGCGAGTCCGCCTTTTCGGCAACCCCACCGGAGAAGATGAGGACGGCTCTCTGCTGCGGGACGCGCTCCTTCGCGCCGGCCTGCCCACGCCGGGAACCGCCGGCGGTTACGAAACGCCAGTGTGCGACATCATGGTCGCGCCGGACGGCGAACGGGCGATGGTCGGGCACGGGTTCTCGACGATTGAGGGATCGCACGTCCGATTGCCGGAGTTGGACGGCGGCGACTGGTTCACCGCCGACCCGAACCTGCAGGCCTCCGCGCGCCGCGCCGCGGCCTCGGCGCAGGAGCGGGGACTGCGGACCTACCTAATGGATTTCATTCGCGATGAGGACCGTGCGCTATTGGACGGCTGCGACGTCTGGCAGTCCAGCACCGATTGGGCCGGTAAGCGGGGGGATTGGGAGTTGAATCTGGATTTGTGCCGGGCGCACGCCCGGCGGCACGACTGTCTGACAATCTTGACCGACGGGCCGGCCGGGCTTGTGGTCTGCGAGCCGGGGACCGAGCCCCGGCGACTGCCGGCGTTTCGATGCGAGCAAGTGGTGGACACGACGGGCGCGGGCGACGCTTTCAGGGGGGGGATGCTGTTCGGTTTGGACCGGGGCCTGCCTCTCTCTGACTCTCTGCGTCTTGCGGCGTGCGTGGGCTGCCTTTCATGCCGAAAGATGGGCGCCGTCAGCGCTCTCCCTACATTGCAAGAGGCGCTGGAGTTCATCGCCGCTCATCCGGAGGTAGCGGCGGCCTATGTCTAAGCCGCCGGCCGTTCGGCCGGGAGACACCGTGGCTGTTGTCGCGCCGGCCAGCCCTGCGCCATTGGAGAACCTGAAGGCCGGCCTGGACCTGTTGGAGGGGCGCGGCTACCGTTTGCGGCTCGGCCGCTGCTGCTCTCCGCCGAATGAAAGGCGCGCGTGGAGCGACGAGGAGAGGGCGAAGGAGTTGACCGACGCCTGGTTCGACCCCGAAATAAATGCGGTGATCTGTTCGAGGGGCGGCTACGGATGCGCACGGATCCTCGGCGCTCTCGATCTGGACGCAATGGCGGCGGAGCCTAAACTGTTCGTCGGCTTCAGCGACATCACCACCCTGCATCTGGCCCTGAACCGGCGCGGTTTGGCGACGCTTTATGCGCCCATGCCGCTCAGTTTTGCCAAGGAGCGCAAGCCATGGGTCATCGAGGGATGGTTTGCGGCGATGGAGGGCGCGGGGCCGTTTCATCTGCCGCCGGAGGCGCCGCGGGCCGAAACGCTCACACCCGGCACGGCGGAGGGCGATGTCGTGGGCGGCTGCCTATGCCTGCTTTGCGACAGCCTTGCGACGCCGGAAGCGCTGAACGCCGAAGGCCGCATCCTGCTGATCGAGGACGCAAACGAGCCGCCGCACCGTGTGGACGCCATGCTTACGCACCTGTTGAACGCCGGGGTCGCGCAGAGCGCAGCGGGCATCGTTGTCGGCGAGATGACCGGTACCGACGAACGCCGGGAAGAGGGCGCCAGCGGTCCGCCCTGGAAGGAGATCGTCGCGGAGCGCCTGGGCGGCCTCGGAGTCCCCACCGTTGTCAATTTTCCGTTCGGCCACCACACCGAGATGAGCAGCCTGCCGTTGGGCGTCCGCGCCCGGCTTGACGCAGACGCCGGCATACTGACCTATCTGGAACTGGGAGTGACAACCGAATGACGACGTTTTTTGTCAGCGCATTGGTATTGGCCGCCGGACAGGGCGACCCGGACATAACGTCGCTTCGTTGGGTGAAGGAGTTGAGGCCCGGCGTCTACTATCGCCAGGAGATTCATTTCGACCGGCCTCTGGTTATTCACTCACTGAAGTTCCGTTACCCCTCGGACGCCGTGCGCTTTGAAACGATGACGGCGAAGGACCGCATCTTCGCGCCGGCGGGCACGACCACCAACCGCGAAACGGTCTCTTCAATGGCGGAGCGCGCCGGGGCGTTCGCCGCCCTGAACGCCGATTTCTTCGGCATGGACGGCGACCCGCTGGGGCTGTTCATTTCTCGCGGCGACCTGCTCAGCGAACCGTTCCCTTCGCGCACGACCGTGGCATGGGCCGATTCCGCGCTGGTTTTCGACGAACCGTCTTGGAGCGGGTCCGTGACGCTGCCCAACGGCGCGGAGTTAGAACTGGACGGCATCAATCGAGCGGTGAGGCCGGGCGAACTGATTCTTGTGACGCCGCGCGGCGGCCGCGTCTACTCGAAGCCCCCGGCTTATATGTTTGTGTGCGAAACAGACTCGCCCGCCGATCCGCTGGGCGAAACACTGCTGCGCTTCAAATATGTCGTGTCGGAAACCCACAACTTCGAAGTGCCGGACGGGCACTTGGTTATCGCGGCGGCAAAAGGGAGGCATCGCCCGTTTATGAATGCGCTCGTCCGCAACTCCGATTGGAAACTCCGCATCACCCTCCGAGGGAGGGCGAACTATTCCGTGATAACGGAGGCGATAAGCGGCGGCCCGAGGCTGGTACGTGACGGCAAGCCGGCTGTGAACCCCCTTCGGGAAAGGTTTCCGCCGGGTTTCGCTTCGGCGGCGCACCCGCGAACTGCGTTGGGCGTTACGGAGCACAGAAACGTGGTGCTTGCCGTGGTGGACGGCCGGTCGTCTATATCCGGCGGAGTTTCGCTTGAGGAGTTGGCGAAGATCATGATTCGGCTCGGCTGCGTAGACGCCGTGAATCTTGACGGTGGAGGAAGTTCGACGCTTTACATCGCCGGGTCGATAATCAATCGTCCAAGCGGCGGCTTGCAGAGACCGGTGGCGAACGCGCTTCTGTTGTATTTGGCGCCCCGACCCGAGGCTGATACGGGCATTAGAATCGTCGCAAAGACCGCGCAGCTGCGTCCGGGCGACGCAACCACGCTGAAAGTGAAGGACGAGAACGGCCAGGCGGTTTCGAATGACGGCGTCTTCTGGATTTGTGAGGGCCGCGCTGCCTGGATAGATCAGGGCGGCAAGGTGCGCGCCCTATCGCCCGGCCGGGTCCGCATACGCGCATTGGCTCGCGGGGCGGAGGCTACGCTGGCGATTATCGTTGCCTCGGGCGCGTGATTATCTTCGGGGAACTTGCGTGCACCCGCTCCCGTATAGTAGCCGGACACTCACAAAGTGCCTGCCTGCACCTGAGGGGCTCGGCCCGAACGGGCTGGGCCCTACTTCTTCTTATCCGGGTAATCGGACGGATGGCCGGACGGCCGGAACGTGGAACAAGCCGCTCCGGCGATGGGCTGGGCGCTGATTCTCCTATGGCTCGCCTGGACGGGCGTCTGCGCGTGTATCTGCTCACGCGCCAGGCCCTCGTACGCCGCCGGTTCGGCCGGGTGGCCTCGACTCAGGAAGCTGCTGCGACGCCTCACCCTTATGAACCTCGTCGCCGGGGCGTGCCTGGCTGCGCCGGGTGTCGCCTTGCTGCTCGGCGGGGTTTCTTTGGGTACCAGGGTCTTGGTGGCGGGCGCGGTGTTCGGTTTATCGGTCCTCCCGTCGCAGGCCGCTCTCTCGGCGGCGGCTTACCCGCACTTCAGATTGGTGCGCGGCGCGGACTGGCTGCGGTCCGCATTCACTTTTCGCCTCTTGGTGGCCGGGTGGGCGCTGGGCCTTCCCGTGGCGGTGACCGCGATGCTCTTCGGCGCGGTCCAGAACCTCCTGTTCATCAGATTGCAGCCTGCGGACCACGCGCTAACGCTGGCCGTTACGGTCCTGCTCTGCCTCCTGTGGGTCGTTCAGTGGCCTGTGCTGCGGGCGCTCAGCCTGCCCGGAACTGCCGCCGAGTTTCCGCGCGCCGAATGGAAGTCCGCCGCAGTCTCTCTGGGGAAACGGATGGACGTGCCGTTGAACGATCTGCTGTTGATACATACGCACCGCGCGCCCACGGCCGGCGCGTTCGCGCTTGGGCGGGGCCGCGTCGCGATTACGGACTTTCTGCTCTCCGCCATTGATGAGGATGAGTTCCTGGCGGTCGTCGCCCACGAACTGCATCATTTCCGCCAAAGGTCCCGCACGGTGGCGCTGATTCTTGCGTTGATGGCCGGCGCCGCGCTGCTGGCGGTCATTGCGGCGCTGTTCGTAGCTCGCGGCGTCCTTCCGGCGTGGGCGGCTGTGGTCCTTTCTTTTGCTTTGGCTGCGTCGGCTGTCGCGCCGCTTGTGCGCCGCCGGCAACGGTATGAGGACGAAGCGGACGACGCCGCGGCGTTGCACGTGGGGTCGTGGCCGCTTATGACGGCAATCGCTAAGGTTCATGCGCTGAACGGCAGAGCAGGCGACGCAGCCGGCTCTACGATTCACCGCTCGCTTCGCGACAGGCTGCGCCGGCTGGCGTCATGCGGCGGGTTAGACGGAGACGCAGTGCAGCGCGCGATTTCGTTGGCAAAAGAGACCGTGGCGGAGCCGCCGCAGGTATGCTTGACGCGCCCATTGGTGCGGGCGCAGGGAGATGGACAGAAACCTCGGCCTTGAGTTTGTTCGTGTTACGGAAGCGGCCGCGCTTAACAGCGCGAAATGGGTTGGAAAAGGGGACCGCCACGGTGCGGACCAGGCGGCCTGCGACGCCATGCGCCGCACCCTTGCCGACATAGACATCAGCGGCCTGATAGTCATCGGCGAAGGCGAGCGCGACGAGGCGCCGATGCTCTTCATCGGCGAGAAGGTGGGCTCGGGCAACGGCCCCAAAGTGGAGATCGCCGTTGACCCTCTGGAAGGCACAAACCTGTGCGCCAACGGACTGCCCAACGCTATAAGCGTGCTGGCCGCCGCCCTGGAAGGACAGGGGACGCTGATGCACGCTCCCGACTGTTACATGGATAAGTTGGTGGTGCCGGACGAGGCGCGGGGAGCGATTGACATAGACGCGCCGCCGACCGTGAACCTGCGGGTCATCGCGAAGTGTCTCGGCAAGCGCGTCGAGGAACTTACAATCGGAATGTTGGACCGTCCGAGGCATGAAAAACTTATAGCCGAGGTGCGGCGGGCCGGCGCGCGCATCAGATTGGTCACCGACGGCGACGTCACGCTCGGCGTCGCGGCGATTGATGCGGCGACAGGGATTGACGCGCTGTTCGGCATCGGCGGCGCGCCGGAGGGGGTTATCACTGCGGCGGCGGTTAGGTGTTTCGGCGGCGACATGCAGGCCCGGCTGGTATTTCGGAACGACGAGGAGCGGGCACGCGCGGAAAAGATGGTTGACGGCGATCTGGATAGGGTCTTTCATACGCGAGACCTGGCCGGCGGCAACGTGATGTTCATTGCGACCGGGATTACGTTGGGCGACATGCTGAAAGGCGTCCGCTTCACGTCCGATGGGGCGCTTACCGAATCGGTCGTCATGCGCTCGGCGAGCGGCACTGTGCGGAGGATCGAGACGCGGCACCGGTTCCAAGACGGGCCGAAGTATTGAACCGCTGGGCGTGACGCTGCCTGGGCAGAGGAGCCTGTTCGGCGAACCGAGGGGTCAGTAGGCCGTGACGCTGACCTACTTGCCGGTGCTGGCCGCGGCGGCGGCCGGGTAGCATTGGGGAAAGCAGCGCGACTGGGAGGAAGAAACGATGCCGTGTACGGAGAAAAATGCGGGGAAGGATCTCAATACAGGTGTGCCTGATTACGGGGGCCTCAATTGGGCGAGTGGTGTGTCGTCCAACAACAGAGCGCTGGTAGTCAGCAACTGGCCGGAGACGATTGAGCTGGAGTGGCCTGACGAGGCCGATCAGGAGGGGGAGATCCCGTTCCCGGCTCAGCTCTACCGGTGCGAGATCCCCTTACCCCAGAGCGGGGAACTTGAGTTCCGGCTGTTCCTGTGGCACGTGAACGCTACGGGCAGCCAAAAGTACTTCCATATCGTGCTCCGAATGCTGGAAGGGACGCCGGCCGAGGTGGTCGAGCACAGGTCTGAGTTTGGCATCCAGGATCCAATCTCGGCCACGGGAATCTGCTTGGCGAAGGTGCACCTGTTCGGGGGAACCAACTGGGTAAACCGGCCGGGCGGGGACATCCCGACAAACGGCGAACTGGGGCTGCCGCTTGGAGGCTACGAGGTGGTCGAAGACGGGCCGCAAGGAAATGGGTTCATCGGCGCTATCCACGAATTCAAGGTGCGCAAGACGGGCCAAGCGCCACCGGAACAGAATGAAAAAATCGAACTTCGCACGGTCATCTCACCCAGCCCGACTGACTTCGGCCTCCCGAGCCTCCAACCGTTGTCTTGGCAGCCTGAGAAACACATCCGCGGTTCTTGGGCATACAGCGACATACTGGTAGAGTCAGCGGTAGGGGCCATTGATGTCAATGCGGGCCCATTCCCCAGGACCTCATTTAGGATCGCGCAAGTGCCGGACGGCAAGGACTATGTCCTTTTCAAGAAGCGAGGCTTAAGCGATCCATGGGGCGACGATACATGGGGTACTGCCCTCGGCAACCGGGGGTTGTATGGCGTAAATGCCACATATAAAATCTACGTCAAGAACTCGGGTCAGGACAAGCACCTTGACTCGTACATACGGGGTGCGTCTTTAGAAATCCCGCCAGATTACCTACCGAGATACCTGGGTGCCATATCACGATTAGTGGCGCCCGTGAATGTCGGAGTGCCGCCACTCAGACGTTGGATGGACGGGCAGAACGTAGAACAAGCCGAGAAGGTGCCCATAGCATCCCAAACCGTGTTCGGCTCAACGAGTACGGTCCTCGAGTTTCCGAACGCGGTCGCGGGATCTGCCGGACTTCCCGGCGAGTTCTACTTCGAGTATGCGCCCGTTCCCTTTCCGATAGATGGATAAAGCCATGCTGGCAGTCGGTGTCCTCGCTCTGCTCGCGTCCACAGCCGGCACGCCCGTGCAGCAGCCTCCGGGCCTCCGCCTGCCGATAGCCGATGTGGTGCAACTCCCCGCAGAGATCTTCAAGAAGTTCGGTGGCTGGACGGCCCGAGGAGTGCCGCGCGGCATTTTGATCTCCGATGACGGGAGACGCATGTTCGCGTACATCGAACACACCCTAATGCAGGTCGAGATTCCTTCAGGCCACGTCTGGCGCAACAGCGTTGGAGAATACCGGCCTACGCCGCACGCTCCCATATTTACCGGACTGCAAGTTGAAGGCTACCAGTATCGTTCTGTCGAGGAGAAAGGAGACCGCCATCGCAACTGGCTACCGGCGCCGCCGAGTTTTCTTTTGGAAAGTGCCTCCCGCTCCTACCTCGTACTCACCCACCAAACGGCCAAGGCGAGTTTAACTACAGCCGGATTTACATGGGACGTGCGCGCTGGGATGTCGCTTATCCGCGTTGCGACCACCGATTCGAGCGAAAACCGCAGTCTCTACTGGGCGCCGGACGGCTGGATCATAAAATACGCGCTGGCAGACAGGTCTTCGGACAGGATCATTCTTAGAATTGATCAATACGACAAGACGGACGCAACAGAGCGAAAGCGGAAGTGGCTGATACTGGAAAAGGGCAAAACGAAACCGTTCGAAATGGCCGAGGGCCTGGTTCCCTATCTCTACGACAGCAAACAGAACACCCTCATATGCATGACAGAACTGGAGTATCAGAACGGCAAGCCTAAGCCCCGCCGGCTCGTCCTCTGGTCTTTGAAGGATCACAAAGCGATCAGAGAGATACCGCCGCCCGGTGGCGATTACGCCAAAGTGCGACGCGGCGTGGGGGCTTTGATCGGGGAAAACCGCCTCCTTGCTACATTCTATACTGACCTCCCTGAACGGCTGCCCGGCGCGCCGCCGGACCTGGGGCTGAGAGAAAAGGATCAGGTAGGCCTTTACGTGATGCGACTGCCCGACGGCGAATGGGAGTACGCGGGGCCGTACAGGCTGTCCGGATACTCGAACTCGGGTGAGTACCTTCTGCTGAAGCGTGGACAGGACGACCCCCGATGGCTTGTGCGAGTCAAGTGACCCGCGCGGCGTCAGCCGCTGAACATGATCCTCTTAACTCCCCCAACACACGCCGGGGCTGCGTCGATGGGATGCGGCGGTTTTTGCGGCGAGTTGGATAGCCGGTCGGAGCCTTTCATGCCTCCCCATCCCCAGATCGGGAGGCTGTTGCGCAGCGTTGGGCAACTTCCACATGTGGGCGTGCGGAGGCATGGAGAGCGCTCAGATAGCCCGCCTCTCCGCCGCTCCGGCCGGGCGGATGGTGCCATAATCAAGACACATTTCCCCAAAGAATAAAGGAGGCAGATTTCCGATGAAAGTCAGCATTATCGGCGGCGCCGGACGCGTCGGCTCCGATGCCGCCTACGCCCTTCAATTCGGGGGCGTAGTCACAGAGATAGTTATCAACGACATGAACGAGGAGGGCGCGCGTGGCGAGGCGCTCGACCTGCGCCACGGCTCCGCATTCACCTGCCCGCAAAAGATCATCGCCGGCGGCTATGACGCCGTGGCCGGCAGCGACTGCGTGGTGATCACCGCCGGCCTGCGCCGAAAGCCGGACGAAAGCCGCCTGGAACTCATCAACCGCAACGTCAAGTTGTTCACAGAGATTCTTAAAAGCGTGAAGAACACGGACCTGCCCGAGGGCGCGGTCATCCTGGTGGTCAGCAACCCCGTTGACATCCTTACGCACATGGCCGTGCGCGATTCCGGCCTGCCGCAAGACAGGGTCTTCGGACTCGGCACCGTTTTGGACACCTGCCGCTTCCGGTCGCTGCTTGCCGACCGTTTCGGCGTCGCGGCGACCGATGTGAACGCGCTGATTTTGGGCGAACACGGCGACAGCATGGTGCCGATATGGAGCAGCGCCACCGTGAACGGTATGAGCATCGCCTCGCTGCCCGGTTTCTCTCAGCAAACGGCTGACGAGATCTTCCAGGCGACGAAGACGAGCGGCGCGGAAGTGATCAGGCAGAAAGGCGGCGCGGGACGCGCCGTTGGCGTCGCCATCAGAGAGGTCGTCGAGGCGATCGCGCTGGACAGCCACAAGATGCTGCCCGTGAGTTCCTGCCAGCGAGGAGCGATGGGAATCAATGACGTGTGCCTGTCGCTGCCGACGCTGGTGGGCCGCGACGGCGTGCATCAGGTGATCGAGCCGCAGGTGAGCGACGGCGAGCGGGAAGCGCTGCTTCACTCCGCGTCGGCGCTGAAGGAGGTGTGGGACAAGGTCGCGGCGGCGACCGCACACTAACACTTCCGCTCTTCGCGCAATCCGAAACGGTGAAGGGGTTCCGAAGAACGGTCCCCCTTGGGTCTGAAGGGTTTATCTTGCACATCCCGTGCGACCCAGGGGGAACCTTAAGGAGGGGGGTTGAGCGCGGGCGCCGGCCGACTGTCTTCCCCTCCCCGGCCCTCCCCCTTTCGCGGGAGCGAAACGGGGAGGGGGTCCCGGACGATAGGCGATAGGCGATTGACGGCCGGCGAACCACGCCTCAGTCCGCCACAACATTCACGAGCCGCCCCGGCACGACGATAACCTTGCGCAGCGTCTTGCCCTCCATGTGCGCCTGCACCCGCTCGTGGGAAAGCGCCAATCGCTCCAATTCCTTTTCCGACGTCGCCGCCCGCGCCTCCATCGTGCCGCGCGTCTTGCCGTTCACTTGCAAGACAATCGTTACGGTCTCCGACTTCAACAGCGCCGGATCCGGCGAAGGCCACGGCTGCCGATAGGTGAAGCCCTCGAAGCCGTAAGATTCCCAAATCTCGTCGGCGCTGTGCGGCGCGATCGGCGCAAGCAGCAGAACCAGCGTCTCCGCTGCCTCCGAGGCCACGAGCGCCGCGCCCTCGGCTGATAGGTCCGTATCGCGAACGAATTCATTGATCGCATTCACGAACTCCATCATCGCCGCGACCGCCGTGTTGAACTCAAAACCCTCGATGTCTTTGCTCACCCTCTCAATCGCAGTGTGAGTCGCGCGGCGCAATGCCTCCGAAGCGTCATCCAGCGATGCCGATCCGATCCGTTCGCGCCAGTCCTTCTTCAAATGGGGCCGAATCTGATCGGTAAGCCGAAACACCCGGTTCAGAAACCGAGTCGCTCCGTGCACACGCTCGTCCGACCATTGAATCGTGGCCTCGAACGGCGCCTCGAACAGTTCATAAACGCGCAACCCGTCCGCGCCGTACCGCTCCACCGCTTCGTCGGGCGTAACAACGTTGCCCTTGGATTTGCTCATCTTTTCCCATCGTAGGAACACGTCATCCTTGGACAACTTTCCGGCCTCATCGAATGAAATCTGTATCCCCTCTTCGCCGACACGCAACGTTTCTCCCTCGCGCG
>JADFGT010000155.1 GCA_022567555.1 Armatimonadota bacterium
CCCGATATGGTAGCCTGAATCGTCCGGCCCGCGATGCACGAGCGTATCGTTCATGCGCGCGAGAAGCGCAGCGTCGATCTCGCGCGTCTCTCGGGTTTCGAAAATGCCGACGAAGCCACACATCAGTGCCTATCCCGGTTCACGCTCGGCTCGGGTGGTGATCATGGATGTGGCTCCGGTTGCCCCGAACGGCATTGCTGGCAGCGCGAGCCATTCACTTAGCGGATGAAGGTTCCTGAGAAAATCTTGCAGTACCTCAGCGGCTACGGCCTCCGAATCCGATACCTTGGTGGAGCCTGCGATGAATGCGGCGGGGTGTGATCCACCGAATAGGCCGACCTTCGCTTGGCGCAGCTTCGCGATGACGGGGCTTGCGGTGAACTCGCCGTCTACCCAATACCAGTACCAAACGATTCGCACTGCTCTGCCGGATACGAGCCGCGCCGAAGCAAACTTGGCTGGCCCACCGTCCAATACCGCATCGACCTTTGGGCCTTGAGCCAACGACCATGTGGCCCCACCGGCAAGATTGTTCTGCTGATTGACAACCTCGGCACCCTGTCTCTGGGACGCATAGTAGGCCAGATAGAGGTCGACGATCCGCTCGCCGTCGGTATAGCTCTGGACCAACTCGATGTCCGCCCCCATGAAGCTGGGGCGCCAGTCTCTGGAGCGGTTATCGAACGACGTCCAGGGATCGTCTATGCCAGGCGCGGATAGCTCCGCAGGCCTGACGAAGTCGGAAGGCGCCTGGACGCGCCAAAGGCCGGAAATGCCTGCGACCACGGCGAACGCAGCAATGCCTGAGGCGACGTACCTGGGGTACGATGGGTCACCGGAACTCGGCGCTGCAAACGCACCTGCAGGACTTCCTGCCGATGCGCGTCCCTTTTCACGAAACGCCATGCCAAGGGCCAGCAGGATCGCCATCACCAGGCCCAGGAAGACGAGGCCAAAGGTGACATGGTCGACCTTGCCGGCGAGCTCGAAACTGTCGAGATGGGCGACCATGACGATCCCATAGGCGCGCAGGCCGTTGGCAAGGATGGGAACCAAACCGGACAAGACTATGAAAAGGATACGGCGGTCCCAACGGCTGTAGAACAAATTCGCGGCGAGCACTCCGATGGCGAGGGAGGTAAACAAGAACCGCGCACCGGCACAGGCCTCGGCGATGTGGAAGCTTCCGGCCGGGATATGGATCAGGAGCCCATCGAGGTACACCGGAACTCCTGAAATCTGTAGAAGCCTGACGATGATGTGCGCCGTGGTCTCCTGGAGCGGGGCGATCAGAAAGCCGCCGATGGGGACGGCGAAGTAGAGGTAAAGTAGTGGGAAGGCGAGGGCGCGGGTCACCCGGGGTCCCATGACGGCCAGGAAAAGCGCTTGGGTCATGCCGATGAGTGCAAGTTGCTGAATGACGAGGAGTGCCGATACCTCCCCGAGCTTCCAGACGACTGCCATCAGCGCCGCGGCCGCGATTCCCCAGAGGCTCGGGCGCGGGGCCAGTCGCGTGAAGACGTCCCGCCGATGCCAGATCAGGTAAGCGCAAATTGGAATGACGAGGAAACAATGGTTGTAGGAATCGGAGCTGGTCCAGGTCCCGACCGCCGATGCTGCGGTCGCCCAGAACAGCCCAACCAGTGCGGCCAACCCGGCCAGGAACAGGGCAGAGGCGACCAGCCAGTAGGGCGAGGTCGACACGACGGAAGCCCGAGCCACATCGGCTTGCCCGGGCTCGGCTGCCCCAGGTGCGTAGCGTTCATATGGGCCATCCCTTAGCGACAGCGCTGACCTCCTTCCGGCTCCAGGGTTATGGATATAGTTCAGGCCGCAAAGTCAATCCTTAGCGGGCCAGTTTCGCCTTCCCGCGCGTTCTGACTATACAACCGAGACCCGGTCTCCCTTGTCGATAGGTACCGGCCGCGCGCGCCCGCCGCCGGCTTCGAGCTCGATGACCCGAGAAAGTTTCGCCAAGGGCGCCGCCCAGCCATAGCGTTTCTTGATCGTGGCGCGGGCATTGGCTCCCAATCGCTCGCGGGCTGCGTCATCAGCAAGCAATCGAACCACGTGCCCTGCAAACTCCGAGGGGTCGTCGGCCACGAGCAGGTCCCGTCCCTCTTCGGCTTCGATTCCCATGCAGGCAGTCCGGGTCGTCACACAGGGTAAGGCCATGGACATGGCTTCGAGCACCTTGTTCTGAATGCCCTTGCCGATGCGAAGCGGCACGACGGCGACATCGGCTCGATCCAGATAGGGACGGACGTCGGGGACCCGTCCGGTCACTGTGACGCCGGGGATGCTTTGCAAGGCGGTGACCTGGTCGACCGGGCGGCTCCCGCATATCGTCAGTCGCAGGTCGGGAACGTGGCTTCTAATCTGGGGCAGCACCTCCTTGCAGAACCAGGAAATTCCGTCAACGTTCGGAAAGTAATCCATGACCCCCGTGAAAATCACGTGATTGCCTCTCTTGGGTCCCTCCGAAGGCGCAAAATATTCGGAATCCACCCCATTGGGTATGCAGGTTACGGGCGCCCCGGGGACGAGTCTTTCAAACTCCCTCAGCTCTTCCTCCGTACAGACCAAGGAGTGGGAAAACGACCTTGCGATCTTGCGCTCGTAGGACAGCAGACGCCGGGACTCCACGCCATATATCCAACGTTTCGGGCGCGGCGCCAGGCGCGCATAGTCGGCCCATTTGCGCGAATCCAATTCGGCGAACTGCATGAGTCGCGGCGTATTCGTGAACTGCTCGACGTATTGAGCCATGCTGGAGCTATAAACCAGAATCAGGTCGGGCGGACTCTTGGCGAAGCGCTCGATGATCTTGTCCCGCAGTGCCGCTTCGCGAAAGAACGCGACCGTAAGAGGCTCTCGCGTTGCCATTGCCAGGAGCGCCCTGAGTCGTCCGCGGGCGCGTGCGAGAGGCACGGTATGAATCTGATCCGAAAGCGCTCTTAGAGCGGCGGTATTCTGCAAATCATCCTCGCCGTCCGCCAGGCAGAAGACCTCGACCTGGTGTTCTGCGGCCAGATATCTCAGCTCGTTGTAGGTCGTAATCTTGTCGCCTCGATCCGGCGGAAAGGGCACGCGCTGCGCCAGGAAATAGATGCGCATAGCGTCCTCACCCCCGGCCGAGCGCTATGGCAAGCTCGGCGCTGATGGCGTTCTTCACCATTTCGGACGTGATCAGGTCCATGCAGTTCGGGACGAAGTCGCATTCCGCCTTATAGCAAACAAGGCAGTCCATTTCCGGCACGATTTTTCTTCCACTGCCGAACAGCTCGATCTCGGCCGAACTGGTTGGCCCGAACAGCGCGACGACCCGCGCGTCGATATGTTCGTGGATCTCGAGCATGAAGGCGCCCTGGCGCAGCGAGAAGTCGAGGGTGATCGGAATGGACATCTTTCGACAAGACCTCTCTACGCGCTGCTCAGGATCAGCGGGCGACGTGTGGTGCTCATCTCCACGCGGCCCGAAAGGGCCTTGCTACGACATCTCTTCGTGGCCCGGCCTGTTCGCCGTAACTCCGGCGACAATGGGAAGGTCCCGTGGCGGGTCTGCAGACCCGCCGCTACGTACTGCTGGCCAGACGGTTCGAGAGCAACAGGGCGCCGAAGGCGATGGTCGCCGACACCGCCAGCATCGCCATCACCGCCGACTCCTGGCCGGTCTCCGTGTAGCGCCAGATCGCAACGGCGATGGTGCGGGTGCTCGGCAGGAAGCCCGCCAGCATGATCGTGGCGCCGAACTCGCCGAGCGCCCGCGAGAACCCGAGCA
>JADFGT010000013.1 GCA_022567555.1 Armatimonadota bacterium
ACGAAGAGTTGCACGTCGCATTTGCGGCGACTTCGGACGAGGTGATAGGGATCGTCGTCACCGCTAACGCTTCTCGATTCGTCGAGCCGGGCACAGGACAAGTGAAGTCGCTGATGACATGGAAGGCTGCGGCATTCAGCTTCTTCACAGGCTGGAACGTCGGAATTGACCAGACGATCTGGACGATCACGCCGTAGGTGCGCTGGAGGCGGGTCTGGAGCCGCCATTGCCCTCCTGTGCCTCCGCACTTGGAGTAAAGTGATAGGTGCACTCCGTCGAGGCCTCTCGGAAGGGGCCGGCGGCGGCGGCGAATTCCGGGGGTGCCAGAGATGAATCAAGTCAGACGCTATCTCTCTTTTCTTTTCTTACTAAGCTGTCTCACAGCCACGGCAGGCGCGCAAAGCCGACCCGACATCGTTTGGCAATTCGGCGGCACGGGCGGCCGGGCGACTGTTTCGTTTTCGCCCGACGGTGAAACGCTCGCTACCGGAGGCAACGACGACACGGTGAAGCTTTGGAGCGTGAGCGAAGGCAACTTGCTTTCGACCCTGTCCGGGCACACCTATGTAGTGAGCCAGGTGCGATACTCTTCCGACGGTGAAACGCTGGCGAGTGCGAGCCGCGACTACTCTGCGAAGCTTTGGCGCGTATCGGATGGCGAGCTGCTGCAGACGCTTGAGCATCCTTGGCATGTGACGGGCATCGCGTGGTCTCCTGACGATTCGAAAGTCGCCACTATCACACAGGATGGGGTTGTGCGAGTCTGGAACAGCTCGAACGGCACACTCATTCGAACGCTGAGCGGCCAAGGGAACGGCCTGCCTAAAGTCGAGTTTTCACCCGACGGACAATACGTCGCATCGTGCGGCGGCACAAATACTTGCCGCATTCACCTATGGCGTGTCAGCGACGGTGGCCTCGTTCGCATCATCAACGTGAACGCCAACTACCTTCTGGACATCGCGTTTTCGCCTGACAGCCTGAGCCTGGCTTCAGCGAACGGGTTGCAGCGGACGGTTAGCGTTTGGTCGGTTCCGAGCGGCACGCTGTTGAACACACTTGTGGGACACAGCGCGATGGTCTGGTCGGTGGAGTTCTCTCCGGACGGGCAGATTCTGGCTTCGGGGAGCGGAGAGAATGAAAGGGTTGTCAAGTATTGGTCAATGCCGGGCGGCGGTTTGATGCGGACCCTGCCCGCGCACACGCGTTGGGTGGAGTCGCTGGCTTTTCACCCGAGCGGCTCGTCGCTGGCCGTTGGCGGCGACGACGTTAGGGTCTGGAGCGTCCCGGACGGGGGCCTGCTGGACGTCATCGGAGAGAGCAACGACCGATGGGCGGGGGTTGCGTTCACGCCGGACGGGAGATTTTTCGTAGCTGCGGCAGCTTTCCCTGGGAAAATAAGCGTCAGGAATGCTGCCGACGGCACGTTTGTAAGGGACCTGCAGGCGAGCGCCCCTTCGCAGATCGTGATTTCGCCCGACGGCCAACTGTATACCGCGCCTACCTTTCCCGACGACATCATCATTCGTCGGTTCAGCGACGGAGCGGTGCAGCGTGTATTGCAGGGGCACACGCGCACCGTTTATACGGTCGAGTTCTCTGACGATGGGCAATATGCTGCCTCGGGCGGCGGCTTCTTTTTTGAGAAACATGGCGAAGAATTCATTGAAGACACCAACGTGCGGCTTTGGCGATTATCGGACGGGGCGCTGCTGCGCACTCTGAGCGGGCACCAACGGCCGATCTTCTCTGTTGACATCAGTCCGGACGGCGCGCGAGTGGCGTCCGCGGCGGCGGACATGACAGTTCTGTGGCGGTTCTCCGACGGGGCGGTTATCAGCGGTATGCCGGTGGGGTCCAGCATCGTGAAGTTCTCTCCGGACGGTAGCCTGCTCGCCGTCGCCGGCGGGAACATCATTCATCTTTTTGACGGTGTTACGGGCGCGCTCATCCGAACGCTGGCCGGTCATGCGAGCCCCGTTTCGACGCTGGCGTTCACGGTTGACGGAAAGGTGCTGGTGTCCGGCAATGGGGCCTACGGCAACGAGTACAGGGTTAAGTTCTGGAACGTGGCCGATGGATCGTTATTGCTGGAATACGACCGGGAGGTAGGCACGGGGATTCTGTCGGTCGCGCTGAACCCCTCCCAGACTCTGTTCGGATACTCCCGTTCCGATCCGGTACTGGTGGTCGCTCGCAATCCGTTCTATCCGGTGCCGATGCAGTTCTCGATCATTCGCGGCCTGCTCGTCTCCGGCGGGCTTCCGGACCTGTTAGACAGCGACGACTCGCGCCTGGTTGTGCGCACGGCGGTGTTCGCTCCGAGCATTGACCCGCCCGTGCAGATAGAGGTCGTTGGCACGTCCCCGACAGAGACCCCGAGCGAGCTGAGGTTCCGGTTCGAAGGGATGGCGAGCAGGAATCTCATCGAGCGGCGAATCTCGCTGTACAACTACGTAACACAAAGCTACGAGGAGTTGCACGTCGCATTTGCGGCGACTTCGGACGAGGTTGTGGAGATCGTCGTTACCTCTAACGCTTCCCGGTTCGTCGAGCCGGGCACAGGACAAGTGAAGTCGCTGATGACCTGGAAGGCCGCGGCATTCAGCTTCTTCACAGGCTGGAACGTCGGAATTGACCAGACGGTCTGGACGATCACGCCCTAATGGCTCAGCCGTGCGGTGCGCCGCCAGGTGGGTAGACCGGGCCGGATGAGGAGAACGGCGGATTCCATGGATTCTCGCCGGTCAGGGGACGGATTTCACACTATAATGGAGTCATGGAGAGCATGGTCAGAGTGGGAAGCGGTCTGTGGAAGTGCGCGTGTGGGCTCCTTGTTGCGCTCTGTTGCAGCGCCAGTGTTTCGCAAGATCCGGATCTGGAGCCGGGTTTCCCGGTGCAGGCGTGGCACGGACCCGGTTCTTACCACGGCGGGCCCGCCATTCACGCGCTGGTTGGGAACATTGACAGTGACCCAACCTTAGAGATCGTGGTTACGGCTCTGGCGCAGGGGCCGCTCTACGCGTGGAACCACGATGGGACTCCGGTGAGCGGGTGGCCGGTGTCCGGAATCTCCGGCGCGGGGTATCCGGCGATGGGCAATCTGTCGGGCGACGCCGCCCTGGAGGTTTTCTCGGGGCATTGGGGCCTTCCCGGGCAGTTGGTCGCCTACACCGGTTCCGGCGTCCTTCTTTCCGGTTGGCCTCGGAGCAGCGCGAATTTCGTCAGCACGCCCCCCGCGCTCGCCGACGTGGACGGAGACGGTCTGGACGAGATATTCATCGGCGAAGAAGACTGGCAACTTCACGCATATCGAGCCGACGGAACACCTTTGCCGGGCTGGCCCACCACCGGATTCGTCGGCGGCCAGGAGCGGCACACGCCCGCGATCGCGGACCTGGATGGAGACGGGGACCTCGAAATCGTATCCGCATCCGGTTCGTCCACACTAGGCGTTTATCTCTTCGCGTATCATCACGATGGCACGAGCGTGGACGGCTTCCCCGTGCTGTTCCCCAATAACGGTTTTCCCGACACGTTCCCGGCCATCGGCGACGTGGACGGCGACGGCCAGCTGGAGATCGTCTTCTTGGGCAGGGAACCGGCCCCCCCCTGGCGGCCGATCCTGTCCATCGTTTCAGGCAGCGGAAGCGTCGAGCGGCAATGGCTCGTAGATGCACAGATCTTTTACGGCAGCGCCCCGGCGTTGGCGGACCTGGACGGAGATGGGACGCCAGAGGTCATATTGCAGTCGAACGGCGCTCTGCACGTTTGGTACGGTGACGGCACACCGTTCCCAGGCTGGCCGATCACGTGGGCGAGCAACCATTGGTTGGGTGGATCGGCGCCTGTTGTGGGCGATGTGGACGGCGATGGTCAGCCGGACATCGTCGTTACGAGCCAGTACGCAGGCAACTGCGCGCTCGGGGAGGTCCGCGTGTACGATCGGTTCGGAAACCTGCATCCTCGATTTCCGAAGGTGCTCAATATCGCGTCGGGCGCCGTCCCGGCGATTGCGGACATTGACCTGGACGGTCGAAATGAAATCATCATCACAGGGTCTTATTGGTGTGGCATTAGCGGCTTCTACGATAAGGTTTGGGCCTACGACCTGCGCGGTCCTGGTCCGTACGGGCCGATTCATTGGGGTCAGTTCGGCGGCGGTCCGCGCCACCAAGGGCTCTACCTGCCGCCGGGTGAAGGTGTTCTGCCGCAGAGTTTCACGATCATTCGCGGCCTGCTCGTCTCCGGCGGGCTTCCGGACCTGTTAGACAGCGACGACTCGCGCCTGGTTGTGCGCACGGCGGTGTTCGCTCCGAGCATTGACCCGCCCGTGCAGATAGAGGTCGTTGGCACGTCCCCGACAGAGACCCCGAGCGAGCTGAGGTTCCGGTTCGAAGGGATGGCGAGCAGGAATCTCATCGAGCGGCGAATCTCGCTGTACAACTACGTAACACAAAGCTACGAGGAGTTGCACGTCGCATTTGCGGCGACTTCGGACGAGGTTGTGGAGATCGTCGTTACCTCTAACGCTTCCCGGTTCGTCGAGCCGGGCACAGGACAACTAAAGTCGCTGATGACCTGGAAGGCTGCGGCATTCAGCTTTTTCACAGGTTGGAACGTCGGAACTGACCAGACGATCTGGACTATAACTCCGTAGGTGTTCCGCCGTCCGAGCCACACTCGCGAGCCCATGGCGTGGGTAGGCGTAAACTCCCTCAACACGCCGCGTGTTGAGGGAGTTAGTACCCAACGCCCGCCCGTCGGGAGTTCCGGCTCCGGGTGCGGAATCGGCCCGGAACTGCCGATTCTTGCAACAGGGCCTGCGCGCGACGTCGCCGGGCGGGCCGCAACAACGATGGCAACGGAGCAGATGGAGCATCGGGACAAGCCCAGATACGAACTTCTCGAGTTCGGAATGATTTGGCGGCCTACGGGCCCGGTTCCCGAGCGCGTAGGCCCCGGCATGATCACCAACGCCAGTATCGGCGGCGTGCAGTTCAAAACGAGAGAAGAGCTGGCGCCGAACGAGGCGATCCTGCTGGAACTCGGCTCGGCAGAGGACCCCCTGTTCTTGCCGTGCGAGATCCGCTACGCAGAGCATCGAGACGGCGAGAACCGGATCCTCACCGTCGGCGTCCGCTTCAATCCGAAAACCCGTGCAGAGCAGAAGGCGGTCGCGAAGTATATGCTGTCGGTGAAAGACCGCGTCTGCGCGACCGGCTAAGCCTGGGGCTTCGAGACCGTTTCCGCTGTCTCGTCCGGTGTTATCTCTCCACAACGCTTCAGAGCTGCCTCCACGAGGCCCGCGAAGAGCGGGTGCGCGCGGTTCGGACGGCTCTTGAACTCCGGGTGGGCCTGCGTGGCGATGAAGAACGGATGTGACGGGATCTCGATCATTTCGACCAGTCGGTAGTCCGGCGAGACGCCGCAGCAGAGCATCCCTTCCATTTCCATCGTCTCCCGGTAGTCGTTGTTCACCTCGAAGCGGTGGCGGTGCCGGTCGTTGATGCGGGTTGCGCCGAAGAGCCTGGCCGCCAGTGTGTCTCGATGCACGGTGCACGGATAACTGCCGAGGCGCATCGTGCCGCCCTTCGCGCTCAGCCCCTTCTGCTCGGGCAGCAGGTGGATGACCGGGTGGGGCGTGTCGGGGTCTATCTCCTCTGAGTGCGCGCCTTGCAGTCCGCACACGTTGCGGGCGAACTCGACGACCGCCAGTTGGAGCCCAAGGCAGATGCCGAGGAACGGCAGGCCGGTCTCGCGTGCGTAGCGGATCGCGGCGATCTTGCCCTCCATGCCCCGGGTGCCGAATCCGGGCGCGACGATAATGCCGTCCAACTCTTTCAGCAGTTCCTCCGGGCTGCCCGTTTCCAGGTCAACGGACTCGATCCAAACGGTCTCGACGCGCGCGCCGTTCGCTATCCCCCCGTGTGCGAGGGCCTCCTCAATGGATTTGTACGCGTCGCCGTTCTCTGTGTATTTGCCCACCACGCCAATCCGGCAGCGGCGTTCCGGATGCTTGATGGCCTGGACGATCTCCTGCCACTCCCGAAGGTCCGGCTCGTTGGCGGGCAGCTGCAGGCGGCGGCTGACGAATTCGCCGACGCCCGCCCTCTCATACAGAAGCGGGACCTCGTAAATGGTCTCGGCGGTCATGGATTCGATGACCGCCTCGCGCTCGACGTCGCAAAAGAGCGATATCTTGTCCTTGATCTCATCCGACATCGGCAGTTGTGTCCGGCATATCAGCAGGTCGGGCGCGATGCCGATTTCGCGCAGCTTGATGACGCTGTGCTGCGTCGGCTTCGTCTTGATTTCGCCCCAGGGGCCCACCTGCGGCACGAAGGTGACGTGCACATACATCGTGTTTTCCGCTCCGGCATCTTTTTTGAACTGCCGGATGGCCTCCAGGAAGGGAAGACCCTCGATGTCGCCGACGGTACCGCCGATCTCGGCGATCACGACGTCGGCGCCGCTGATGTCGCCCACCGCGCGGATGCGCTCCTTTATCTCGTTCGTGATATGGGGGATCACCTGCACGGTGGCGCCCAAGTAATCTCCGCGCCGCTCCTTCTGTATGACCGCCTGGAAAACGGAGCCGGTCGTCACGTTGCTGGCGCTCGAGCAGAAAACGTCCGTAAACCTCTCGTAATGGCCGATGTCCAGGTCCGCCTCGGCGCCGTCCTCGGTGACGAAGACCTCCCCGTGCTGATACGGGTTCATTGTGCCCGCGTCCACGTTGATATACGGGTCCAGTTTGACGGGGGCCACAGAGAAGCCTCGGTTTCTGAGCAGACGTCCGAGGCTGGCGGCGGTGATGCCTTTGCCGATCGAGCTGACGACACCGCCGGTGACGAAGATGTACTTTCGCTGGCCCAATTCAGGAGCCCTTGGAGATTATACAACCGTTCGCAATCGTCGTGCGGCGATTGGCCGGTCACGCCTGCCCGGCGACGGGGGAGATGAGCGTCCAGCGGCAGGGCCTCCGGCAAGGCTGCTGACCGCACGCCTGCTGGCAGCAACGTTACTGACAGTATTCTGCCTATTAGCAATTGTGTTGACCGCAAACATGCGGCGTTTGTGACGTTTCAAGCGATATTAGCAGGAATTAGTACTCAGATTACACGGCCTTTACGGAAAGAACCCGTTGCGAATTTCAGCGAGGAGGACGCCAAAGATGATGTTGTATACAATCGTAGCAATCGCGGTGGCAGGGGCAGCGCTGGCAGGGGCCTACAGTTTATTGAAGGACTCCCTCGCCGATATCTGGTAGCCGCAGCCCTGCCGCCCATTCATATCATGATGCGGACCGACCGCCGGTCGGTCCGCATTGACTTTTGGTTACCGTGAGTCGCCGCCAGCGGCTCATTCGCTTCCCCACACCTTTCCGATCACGTCTTTCAGCGGCACAGGCCCGAACGAACGGCTGTCTTCACTCGCGGCCAGATTGTCACCCAAGACGTAGACCTGTCCGGACGGGACGACGTAGGGGCGGCCCTGCCTGAAGAAGTCCCATTGGTCGGGGGGCGGGATGCTGACATCCACGCCTTCGCCTTCCACCCATGCGACGCGTTTGACCAGGTATTCGCCGGGCGCACCGAAGCGGATCACAACAACGTCGCCCTTCTTGACGGGCCCCACCAGCCACAGGGCCTTGCAGACCAGAATCCGCTGGCCGTCCTCGAAGGTGGGCTCCATTGACGCGCCCACAACCACAACTTGCTGGAAGTTGAAGAAGAAGAAGACCAGGAACAGGAAAACAAGCAGGGCAATGACGAGGAAGCAGTTCCTCGCGGCGGGCCGCAAACGGCCCTTCGGCCGTGCTTCCTGCGTGGCCTGAGCCTGGAATTTCGACACCCCAACTTCCATGGTCGGTAGAATCGCCTCATGCCCGGACACGGGCATGCCGGGAAGCCAATTCCTCATGATGTTAGCGCAAAACAGTCCCGCTCTGGTGGGTACGCTGGCCGCGCTGTTCGGTCTGACCTGGTTCGGGCTGCTGGTCATATGCGTGTGGCTCAGGCGCGAACTGGGCGTCGTGCGCGAAGCGCTGAAAGGGACGAGCGGCGAGCGCCTCGAGCCGCTGCTCAGAGACCATCTGCGCAGCAAAGAGCGCCTGGAGTCGCAGTGGGAGCGGACCTCGGGCCGGCTCGAAGACATGGAGCGGTGGGCCCTTGGGACCGTGGGCGGGGTCGGTATGGTGCGGTACGACGCCTTCGATGAGGTGGGTGGAGAGCAGAGTTTCGCTCTCGCATTCCAGAATGAAAGAGGTGACGGGGTCGTCATCAACAGTATCTCGGGCCGCGAGCAGGTGCGCGTCTATTGCAAGGCGACCCGGGCGGGCAAATGCGAACAGACGCTGACGCCGGAAGAGGAAGAGGCGATCCGCATCGCGCGGAGCCGGAGCCCCACGGGGCCGTCCGCATGACCGCGTCGGCGGAGGATGACGCGCGGCTTGTTGAGCGGTGCCAGCGAGGGGACCGTGAGGCGCTCGATCAGTTGGTGCGGCGGTACCGGGCGACCGCCTACAAGTTCGCCCTGCGACTGACCGGAGACCCCGATTCGGCGGCCGACCTGACCGCTGAGGCGTTTGTCCGAGTGTTCATGAAGATCGGCCGGTTCCGAAGGGAGAGCAGGTTCAGTACCTGGCTCTACCGCATCCTCACCAACTGCTTCTTGGACCTGTGCAAGCGGGAGAGGGTGCGGCGACACCAGAGCATCGAGGAATTGGTCCGTACCGAGGAGAGCGACGTGGGCCGCCAATACTCGGCCGCCGAGGACAGCCCACAGGTGGACGTGGAGAAGGCGGAGCGCAACCGCCTGCTGCAGGAGGCGATCCTGCACCTGCCGGAGTACCAGCGCGCGATGATCGTGATGTTCCACGTTCAGATGTTGAGTTACGAGGAGATTGCGGAGACCCTGGATATGCCTCTGGGGACTGTCAAGAGCCGCCTGAACCGGGCCCGGCTCATGCTTCGGGAGGTTCTGGAGCCGGTTCAGGAACTTTTTCAGGTCTGAGGGGGTCAAACAACCAGCGGCCGAATGCCCGGCCTGTGTGTAAGCGTAAATGAAGTGCCAAAAAGCGAAGGAACTGTTTAGCGAACTGCACGAGCAGACGCTCTCCGGCGGTCTGAAGCAGACCGTCGAGCGGCACCTGTTCGAGTGCCCCGTCTGCCAGGAGGACTACCGGGCTTTCAAGGTCGTTTACGACCAGATCGGCTCGCTCCCCAGCGTACAAGAGCCCGAGGACCTGCACGAGCGGATCATGCGCCGCGTGGACAGGGCGGCGTGGGACCGCAAGCAGGCGGCCCCGGCGGGCTTCCTGTGGCTTCGCAGCCTGGCATTCGCCGGTGTCGCGGCAGCGGTCGTGGGCGTAGCCTATGTCGGTTACAAGCAACTGGCCGACGGGACCACGCAGGCGGTCCCGGTCCCCGTCCCGGCGCCCGTCACCCAGGCCGAGCTGCCAGTGGTGGCGAGGGCGAACGGCTGGGTGACTCTACAATTCACGGCGCGGGAATCCACCGAGATACTGCTCAGAGAGGGAGGTTCGGACTACTCGGCCCTGCCGCCGGAGGACGCCCTGCAACTCCAGAAGAGAACGCTGGAGCCGCCGAAGAGGCTGACAATTCCCCACAAGAACGAGGGCCCGCGAGCGACTGTGGTGTGGGCTGTGGTCGAGGGCGTTCCGAAGGTGACGGCTGTCTTCCTCCCGGGTGCCGCGGACATTGGCTTTGAGCCCTGGGAGGGCGAGGTCGGGCTTATCGAGGGTCTCCTGCGTATTTGCGATGAACACAGCGTGATAATTGATGCGCAGTTGGCGGGTGCGGTGCCGGTCAGCCGGATGGACTCGGCCGGCGCGTCTCTGCAAGACGCGCTGGACCGGCTGCTCGACGGCACGGGCTACACCTGGGAAGAGTCCGGCGGCGTAATTCGGATTCGATAGGCGTCGTCAGCGGCGGACGGCCACCACGTCGTCCGACGGAAAGAGTCGGACCGTGGACTCGGTTGAGAAGAGGAGTCTCGCCCCCGTTTCGCTTACCTCCAGTGTCGCAGGCCTGCCGGTGGAGGGGTCCGTTAGGGCGTAGGACGGGATGCCCAGCCGATAGAATCGATTGGGGTCGCGTTCTGCGACCACAAGTTCGAGCCATCGAACATCCACGATGAGGGACCTCAGTTGGCGCTGGTTGGCGGCCTCATGTCGGGTGGCCAGTTCCCATTCTGCGAGCATCATCCAGAGGCGGTCGCGCTGCGGGGACCTCGACCACAAGGAGACGCGCTGGAGCAGCGGCTGTAGGGGCTTCCCTTCCTTGAACGCCTTCAGTGCGTCGGCGGCAATCAGCGTGACCTGCTCGGTATTGGATATATCGCCGCCGGGCAGGAGGTTGCGCGCGAGCAGGTCCAGATCGCGGCGCATGATGGTCGCGACCGAGGTGCGGCTCGCCTCAAGGGCGATGAGCGCGTCGCTGACCCAGGCCAGTCTGTGCGCATCGAGCATTGGGAGGACCTGTGCCAGTAACTTGCCGGCCGAAACCAAGCGAGTGTTGCTGAATGCGTGAGCGGAGAAATCCGCGTAGCGCATAGTCCACGCGGCACGGGTGTATCCTACGGCCGTTTCCGTGGCCTCGTCGAACCGGCCGGCCCTGATTAAGGCCTCCGTGGCGCGCTGGGCGCGGTTCAGCGTCACCTCTTGCGCCTCGAAGATCGGGCGGCGGACGTCCTCCCTGTAGCCGACACCGTACTGTGTGCACTCAACGGGCGGCAGCGGGTTGCGAAGTTCTTCGAGCGCCTGGTGCAGGATGCTCAGGTGCTCGGGATCCAGTGGGTCGGAGTTGTCCATGTCCCCAAGGCGTCGCGCGGCCTGGACGAACGGGATGTGTGCCTCGAGGCGCTCCCGGAAACCGGCGGGTTCGCTCCGGTGCGGCGGCGTGCTCAGATTGGACACGCGGGCGCTCACCGCGATCCACCCGAGGAACAGGATGGGCGAGAGTAGCATGAGCCAACTGATCGTCCGGCCGAAGCGCACATTTCTGATTGTCGGTCGTGAGTCGGCGGTCATTAACGGCTGACCGGGTCTCCCGCGCCGTGGGTTGGCCACGATCTACTGAGGAACCGCAACGGGACCGACAATCTTGACGTAGAAATTGATAGCAGAGCACTCAAACATGCTATGATGCATACACTAAGAAGTACGATAACGGAGGTTGGCAGTGGCAAAGACAGTTGGAATTGACCTCGGTACGACCAACTCGGTCGTCGCGGTGATGGAGGGTGGCGAACCGGTCGTCATCTCCACGGCCGAGGGCGGCCGGACCCTACCGAGCGTCGTAGGGTTCAAGCCGAATGGCGAGCGTCTGGTGGGAATCACAGCCAAGCGCCAGGCCGTCATGAACCCGGAGAACACGGTCTACTCGATTAAGCGGTTCATGGGCCGTGCACGGAAAGACGTTCAGGAGGAGAGTAAGAGGATGCCGTTCGCGGTGGTGGCGGACAAGAAAGGCAATGCTGCGGTTCAGATTCCGGCAGCGGACAAGGAGTTTACGCCGGAAGAGATTTCGGCGATGATCCTTCAGAAATTGAAGGCTGACGCCGAGGCATATCTGGGCGAGCCGGTAACGAAAGCCGTCATAACCGTGCCGGCGTATTTTGACGATGCCCAGCGCACGGCCACGAAGAACGCGGGAGAGATCGCCGGGCTCGAAGTTCTCCGGATTATCAACGAACCCACCGCCGCTGCGCTGGCCTACGGCCTGGACAAGAAAAAGAACGAGACGATTCTGGTGTTCGACTTGGGCGGCGGTACGTTCGACGTCTCAATTCTGGACGTCGGCGAAGGCGTGTTCGAGGTCCGGGCGACGGACGGTGACAGCCATCTGGGGGGTGACGATTGGGACGCGCGCATCATGGATTGGCTGGCGAGCGAGTTCAAGAAGGACCACGGAATAGATCTCCAGAAGGACCGTTCGGCCCTACAGCGTTTACGCGAAGCCGCCGAGAAGGCGAAGGTCGAACTGTCGAGCCAAGTAAGCGCACAAATAAGCCTTGCTTACGTCACGGCAGTGGACAACGAGCCGAAGCACCTGGACTACACTCTCTCGCGCGCGAAGTTTGAGGAGATGACGGCCGACCTGCTGGATAGATGCAAGAAGCCGTTTCAGCAGGCGCTGAAAGCCGCGAAGTTGAAGCCGGAAGAGATTGACGATGTGATCCTGGTGGGCGGCGCCACGCGGATGCCGATGGTGCAAGAGTTGGTCAAACAGCTGATCGGCAAGGAACCCAATCGAAGCGTGAACCCTGACGAGGTCGTTGCTGTCGGGGCGGCAATTCAGGCCGGCGTGCTGGGCGGCGAAGTGAGCGGCATCGTTTTGCTGGATGTCACTCCACTCAGCTTAGGGGTGGAGACGCTGGGCGGCATTACGGACATGTTGATCGAGCGAAACACCACGATCCCCACGAAGAAGGCGCGCGTTTACACGACTGCGCAGGACAACCAGACTCAGGTGGATATCCATGTGCTGCAGGGCGAGCGCACTCGGTCGGCGGACAACAAGTCGCTCGGGCGTTTCCATTTGGTGGGCCTTCCGCCCGCGCCGCGCGGCGTTCCCCAGGTCGAGGTCACGTTTGACATTGATGCGAACGGAATCCTAAACGTAGCTGCAAAGGACACGGCGTCGGGAAAGCAGCAGGCCATTACGATCACCGGCAGCGGAAACTTGTCGCGTGAAGAGATTGACCGCATGGTGACGGAGTCGCAGAAGTACGATGAAGAGGACCGTCAAGTCCGTGAAGCGCAGGAGGTGAAAAACTCGGCCGACAGTTTGGCCTACGGCGTCGAGCGGCAGTTGCGGGAAATCGGCGAACAGATCGAAGAGGCGGACCGCAAAGCAGTCCAGGAAAAGTTGGATGCGCTGCGGAAGGCCATTGCCGAAGACGACCTGGAAGAGATAAAAGTAAAGATGGCGGAACTTGAACAGGAGCAGCACACTCTGGCCCAAAAACTGTACGATGCGGCGGCGACGCAGACCGACGAGACAGAGGAGGCTGCCGCAACCGAAGAGGAACCGGTCGGGGCGGCGGCGGCCGATGGCGATGTGATTGACGCAGAGTTCAAGGAGGAAAAGGAGTCCTGATTTCTGCACGTTCTCTGGGGCCGACTGCACCAGAGCCAGAGATGAAAGAGGCGACAGAAGCAAATGATCACTCGATTCCCAACTGTCGAGAGAATTAGAGCCCTTGGCCGTCTGTCCGACCTGTTCGATGAGTTCTTTCCCGGTTTCGAGGAACTCAAGGCGGATTGGGCACCGACAGCGGGAGTCAAGGAAACGGACTGCGACATCACGTTCTTCGTTGATGTCCACGGCATGAAGCGCGAAGACATCGAAGTCGAGTTTGTCGGCGATGTACTCACTGTCCGCGGCAAGCGGGAACTCAGTAAAGAGAAGAAGGCGGACGAGTACGTTCGTGTCGAGCGCAGTTACGTCTCCTTCCAGCGTTCTTTCACCGTCGGGTTTCCGGTAGAGGTACATAGGGTGAAGGCCACATACAAGGACGGCGTGTTGCGCGTCGTTCTGCCGAATGCGGAAGAGACGCGCCCGCACCGAATAGCGGTGACGGTAGGCGACTGATGGCAATGTGAGTTCGGCGGCGCAGGCATAAATACCCGCGCCGCCGTCTCAATATCGTTCGGACGATGCGATGCGGGGTAAAGAGTACTACTCAGTCTTAGGAGTCAGCAGGGACGCCGACCAGAAGGAGGTGAAGTCGGCGTATCGCAGATTAGCGCGCATGTACCACCCCGACGTAAACCCGAATGACAAAGGTGCCGCAGAAAAATTCAAAGAGATTTCTGAAGCGTACGAGGTCATAGGCGACGACAAGAATAGAAAACTGTACGATCGATTCGGCCGAAACTGGGAGGCCGCGGCCAAGGTGGGGGAGGGCTTCACGGGCGCCGGAGGTCCGGGCGGTTTCCGCGTAGATTTCGGAGCGGCGCCCCCCGGGTTCGAAACGATCTTCGAAACCTTTTTCGGCGACGTGGGCGCTGGCGCCGGTGAGCGCCGTCGAGTGGTTCCGCACGACATCGAGCAGGCGGTCGAACTGAGCCTTGCAGAGATTGACAAAGGCACCACACGCACGTTCACCTATCGCGTGGATGACGCCTGCTCAACCTGCGACGGATCGGGGACTGTGCGGTCTTCGGAGACGAACGTGTGTAGCCGGTGTGGCGGCAGCGGGCGCGTTCGCGTATTGATGGGTTTCTCACAGCCTTGCGCCGTGTGCCAGGGCGAAGGCAAGACAAACCTTGAAACGTGCGGGGCGTGCAAAGGCCGGGCTACGATGACGGCGACGCGCAGGATGCGGGTGAAGGTCCCCGCGGGGATAGCGGACGGAGCGCGACTGAGGGTCCCCGGCGGCGGCGCGGGGGGCATCGGAGGCCGTCGCGGCGATTTATACGTGTTGATCCGCGAAAAGCCCGACGATCGGTTCAGACGCGTCGTAGATGAACTGCGCACCGAGCAAGAGGTGGATTACACGCTTGCGGCGCTGGGTGGTAAGACCAGGGTTGAGACGCTGCGCGGAAGCGTCGAGATGAAGGTCCCACCCGGAAGCCAGTCGGGGCAGACGTTTCGGCTTTCGGGGCAGGGGATCTCCAGGATGGGCGGCGGCCGAGGCAACCTTATGGTTCAACTGAAGGTGACCGTGCCCAAGTCATTGTCTAAGGAAGAGAAGAAACTTCTGGAAGAGATAGCGAAGACGAGGGGGGGGAAGTGAGGTCTGCGTTGCTTGAGAATCCCTCGACATTCTCCATGTCCAGGGTTCCGGGGCGCCGGTCGGGGAATGATACCCTCAATAATGAGATTGTTGAGGGATTATATCTTGTTCACTCCCTCAACACGCCGCGTGTTGAGGGGATTAGGCGTCGGGGGCGGGAATGAGGCATCCGAACGATCCTCACGAGCCGGTGTATCGCATAGGGGTCGCTGCGCGGCTCTGCGGCGTGCATCCGCAGACGCTCCGAGCGTACGAGCGCCAAGGATTGGTCTCGCCGACGCGCGAGGGCGTGAAAAACCGGCTCTACAGCGAGTCGGACGTTGAGCGCGTGCGGCGCATCCAACGGCTTACGCGCGAACTGGGGGTCAATTTAGCCGGCGTGGAGGTGATCCTTCGTCTCTTAGACCAGGTCGAAGAGATGCGGGCAGACTTAGAGTCGCAATTGAGAGATTACATTCATGAAGCCGAGCGCCGCATTACCGCCATGACGCATGCGTCCGACGTCCCCGTACGCCTCGACGAGCCTCTGCTCCCTGTGCCGCGGATTCGGATTCGGAAAGGCGTTGACCTTTAGTCCCGGGCGCGCAGGGCAAGGTCACTACGGGGAGGTCTCCTCGGGTTCCCCGAGTGGTTCCAACGGGAGGGCGTTGCCCTCGATGGTATCGCAGTGGCAGTCACGGCCGGGCTGGCAGGTCTCCATTTCGGCCGGTTCTTCGTCCGGGCCGAACTGGCCGAGCGTTTTGCCGCACCAATAAATGCGCGGGACGGAACTCTCGTGGCTGTCACCTTCGGCGAACGGCTCGTCATAAAAGTCGTTCTTGCACCGAAGGAAGGCGCAGGCGGTGATGCGCGCTTCGCGGATTGACGTCTGCGGTTTGTCGTGTGTCGTCATTGGCGTTTAGTTTGTGGTTTGCAGTGTGCCGTACTCACAGACGCCGGCATTCAAGCATCAATTGCCAGACGTCAAACGCCCAGCGTCAGACCCTCTGCCCCGCCGCTTTCAGGAGCGCGATCTTCACGGCGTTTGCGGTCAGTTTCACTTTGAACCGGTTGTCCGTCATCGGTTGCGCTGCTCTCACGGCGGCCTGCCCCGCATCATCGGCGGTCACTTCCGAAATGGCCCTTCCTTTTACCGCGGCTTCGGCCTCGCGGCTGCGCCAGGGTATTGGTGCCACACCGCTCAAGACGATGCGCGCATCCTGCACGCGGCCTCCGTTCATTTGCAGCACGACCGCGCACCCGGAGAGCGCCCAATCGAACGACGGCCTCTCCTGCATCTTCACGTAGGCGGAGAATGTGCCCGGCCGCATACCGGCCTCGACTCCGGTGACAATCTCGCCGATCTCCAGGACATTTTCCGCGCGAACGTTCTCGCTCGGCAACACGAAAAACTCTTGCAAAGGCATCCGGCGCCGGTTCGTGATCACCTCTGCGTCGAATGCAATCAGCGCCGGCGCAACGTCGCTCGGATGAACTATGTGGCACGGCCCGCCGCCGAAAATGGCGTGATATTCGTTGTTGCCGGCAACCGCGTAGCAGGCCGCGCCGCCTTTCTTCAAGCAGTGAACCTCCGCGTCCCGGAAATACCAGCAGCGAGGCCGCTGGCAAAGATTCCCGCCGAGCGTTCCGACGTTTCGGATTTGCGGCGATCCAACGCTCGCGGCGGCCTGCGCCACCGCGGCGAAGTTGCGGCCCAGTTCTTCATCGGCGGCTATGCGATCGAGCGTGACGAGCGCCCCAATCCGCAAGCCGTTTCGCCCTTCCAGCGAGCGCATGCCGGGGAGCGACTTAAGATTTACGACCTGTTGCGGTTCGACGAGACGCTCTTTCAGAACGGTGAGGAGGTCAATGCCTCCTGCGAGCGCGATCCCCCCCTGTTTCAGCGCTTCCGCCGCTTCGTCAACGGACTTCGGTTCCAGCCAAGCGAAGTTGTTCATGATTGCTCCTCCAGCGCGTCGAACCAACGCCTTGGGGTTATGGGCAGCGTTCGGATTCGAATGCCGGTGGCGTTGAAGACGGCGTTTCCGGTGGCGGCGGCGGTCGGGATCACCGGCGGCTCACCAAGTCCGGTTACCTTGTCATGCGTTTCGAAAACGATAGGCACGATCTCGGGCACTTCGAGTGCTCCAAGAACCTTGTAGTTCTCCATATCGGGGTTCAACATGCGGCCGGTCGGGTCGTCCATCTTGCGGTCTTCAAACAACGCCATGCTCAGCCCCTGGATTACGCCGCCAATTATCTGGCTCTCTACGGCGAGACGGTTCAGCGCGTAGCCGCAATCCTGCACGGCCACCACCTTTATCGGCCGCACGTTCCCGGTCCATGTGTCAACCTCGACCTCGACGAACTGTGCTCCCGCTACGCCGCTCTGCTGCAACGACCGGTTCCATTCACCGCGCTCTTCGATGCCGCCTGGCGGGAGTTTCGCGCACACTTGTTCGAACGAAAGTGAATTCGAGGGGTTGCGGCGCGCCTGGACACGGCCGTCGGCGCATTCGAGGTCGCCCGCCGAGACGCCGAGCATCGGCGCCGCAACTTCGAAAAGCCGGGCGCGCGCCGCCAAAGCGGCCATCTTGACGGCCGGCGCGACCGAAGCGGTGGTCACAGATCCGCCTGATCCGCCGGACTGACCCAGTTTGGAACTGCCGATTTCGGCGTGCACCCGCTCGATCGGCAGGCCGAGGTCTTCGGCCACTATCGCCGCCACGTATGTGCGCGTGCCTGTTCCCAGGTCCTGCGTGCCGATGCCTACCCAGACGGAGCCGTCGCTGCCGATGCGGACGTCGCATCTGGAGCCGCCTCGCCCCCCCCCGCCCCAGGTGTTGCATGCGCAGCCCATTCCTCGGAGGTAGCGGCCCGAGACGGCGCCGGGGGTCTTGTTGCGGCGCTCCCAGCCGATCCCTTTCGCGCCCGCATCCAGTTGTTCGCGCCAGACTGCACGAAGCACGTTCTTTTTCCTGACCTCTAACGGGTCCAGGCCGACTTTCGCGGCCAGCTCGTCCAGCACGGTTTCGGTCAGGAAGTTGCCCTGCGGGTGTCCGGGGGCGCGCAAGGCCCGCGCGCCGCCCGTGTTCGTGGAAACGCCGTGGGAGCGCGTTCTGATGTTGGGCAGGTTGTAAACAGTCCGGTAAGGAAAAGCCACGCCCCATCTCTTGCCGGGGCCGTTCGTTCCCCACAGGTCCGCCTCTATAGCAAGGAGCTTGCCGTCGGCGGTCATGGCCGCCTTGCATTGCATCAGCGCGTCGGGCCCGTTGCCGGTGGCCACCTGCTCCTCATACCGATCGAGCATCAACTTGACCGGCTTGCCGGCCAATCGGGCGAGGCGTCCGCAAACGCTCCCTTCGGTCCCGGCGCTGAACTTGCTCCCGAATCCGCCGCCCATGTGGTTGCATATAACGGTCAGATCTTGCCTTTGGATGCGGAGCGCGTTCGCCAGCCCGCCCGCGACGCCGTGAACGGCCTGAGTGCTTACCCACGCCGTCGCCTTGTCGTCGCCGTCCCATCGAAACACGATGCCGTGGGTTTCGAGAGATAGGTGCTCCCGGACGGGAACGTAATACTCCGCCTCGATGACGGCGGCCGCCTGCGACCAGAGCGTCGAGGGGTCTGCGCCTTCCGACAGTTCGGCCGGGTCGCCGACGCGGTCAGGGTCGTTTCTGCCCGCGCGGGTGTTCACTACGTGCGGCTGAACGTCGTAGGTCACGCGGATCGCGTGGATTGCGTCCCGTGCAATCTCCTCGGTGTCCGCGGCCACTGCTGCGATCTCCTGTCCCGCAAAGCGCGCGGTCTTGGATATGTCGTCAATGATCGCCCGCACCCCGGGCATCGCCTTGGCCGCCGACACGTCAATGCTCTCGACCCTCGCGTTCGCATGGGGACAGCGCAAAATCTTGCCGTACAGCATGCCCGGAAGGGCGATATCGTAAGTGTATTTCGCGGCGCCGGTGACCTTGTCCGGCCCGTCCACACGCGGTATTCGCTTGTTCAAGTATCGGGACGTCTTCGGATCATTCCAGCGAACCTGTTCCTGGGGCATATTAGCGCTCCTTACATCTGTTTGGCCGTCGCGTATGCGGCCTCGAAGACCCGGTTGAAGGTGCCGCAACGGCAGATGTTGCCACGGCACGCTTCGCGAATCTCATTCATGCTCGCGTTCGGGTTCTGTTTCAGGGCGGCGTGCACCGTCACCACAAAGCCCGGAGTGCAGAAGCCGCACATCAGGGCATCATGCTCGACGAACTCCTTCTGCAGCCGGGACATGGCGTCAGGTGTTCCCAGACCCTCGACCGTTGTGATTTCGCCGCCCTGCGCGTCAACCGCGAGGGCAAGGCAGGCGTAGATCGGTTTGCCGTCCATCAGGACCGTGCAGCCGCCGCAGGTCCCTCGGTCGCAGATCCGCTTCGCGCCGGTCAGTTCCAGCCGGTCCCGAAGCGCGTCGAGCAGCGTAACGCGAGGCTGGAGAGAGAGCCGGTGCGTCTCCCCGTTCACTTTCAGCGTCACATCCACCGCTCCCGCTTGGGCGGGCGTCCGCTTCTTCTCTTCCTTCGCACGTGTCTCGGTGCGGGGTCCGTTGGCGAGAATCGCGCCGCCCACGCCCGCCGCCGCGATGGCGGTCCCCGCCCCTTTGATGAACTGTCTTCGAGAGAGTCGTTTTCGTTTTCCCTTTTTCTCGGCCATGGTCGTCTCCTCGCCTTGGTATGCGGCCCTACATCAGAAACGGAAGCGGGTCAGTGAACGGTTCCCACAGGCTCCGAGAGCAGGATCGCGTATCCGTCCGGGTCGGCGATCAGCAGCGTGCGGTCGCCGTACTGCGGCTCCTCGAGGTCTCTCAGCACCTGCACGGGAACGCGCTTCAGGGCGTCGGCCATCTCGCTCAGGCCGCTCACTCGGAAGTTCATCACCAGGCCCCCTCCGCGCTGGATCGCCGGATTCTGGTCCTCAATCGGCTGCTCGAGGAGCAGGAGTTCGAAGCCGTCTGTGCCGACGTAGGCCAGGTGGTGCCCGTCCCACTCGTCGGTATCGCGCACGTCGAAGCCCAGAGCGTCCCGGTAGAATCCGACGGACCGCTCCACGCTCTGCACATCCAGTATCAGGTTGGCGAACACTCTCTGCATTGCGCCTTGACCGCCAGAGGACCTATTCGAGGCGCGGACCGGGATTCCTTCCGGGGCGAGGTTTTCGCGCCGTGGCCCGCAGGGCCTTTGCCCACGTGGGCGTCGGTCCGGGCCCTGCGGCCGTCCGCCGCGGAAGGATGGAAACGCCGCGGCCGAATCCGCGGAAGGGTGATTGAATCCGGGGCTGTGCGGGCGGCCAGCACACGGCTCAGTTCGTCCCGGATGTGGAAAAATGGATGAGATGCGTGCCCAGACCGCCGGAAGGACACCGTCGGCAAAGGAGTCTGCTGGGGGACAAGAATGATGAGATGTGCACCGAATCGTTCCGGAATCCTACTTGCCTGCGGGACCATCGTGCTCTTGAGTGCCGGGATCTGCTGTGGCGAACGCGAAGCCCAAGAAGCAGAGGCTGATCGATGGGTACCCAGATTCAGGGAATTTGGCGCCGAACTCGGTCGACAGGCTGATCCTTGGCCCGAAACTGGAGAAGGCGCCGCCCCGATGCCCGATGTCGCGAGCGCCCAGTTCGGTCTCGGCATGTTCCTCATGGGTATTCACACTCCGGAGTCCAATCTGCTGCTTGCAAAGCTGGCTTGTGCCAAGCCTTCGAAACGACGGTCGTACTACGGTGCTTTCGCTCAAGGGCAAGTGGACGCCTCGGCGGCGGCTCGTGCGGAGTCTGCGGATCAGGGTCTTGAAGTCATTATCGATCCTGATGTCTACAAGCAGATCTCACCCCTGGTAGATGACCATGTGCGGAGGACGTCGAAAGGCGATGGGCTTGACGCTGAGGCGTGGTCGTTCTTGGACAGTGCTGTTGGTTCGGAACCCTGGACCAAGGGCGCGATTGCATCGAAGCTGCTGGTCGTTGCGTTTGCCAAGCACCCATCGCAGAAGACGGAGATTCTTGAGACGGTGCGCAAGTATGAGAAGTCCTCGCGGTGCGACGATGAGAGAAGCTACTGGTCCGATTTAGGAGAGTGCCTGGCCAACTGTGCAGAAGCTACCGCCTCGGACGTAGTCGTTCCGGACTGGGGTAGCCCCAGGGGAATTGAGGAAGATGGAGCAGATTTACCTTACAGGCGCTTCCAGCCTCCGCCTTACACAGCGGCCCCGGTCGAATGGCAAGAACGCTACCGAAGGTACGGCTATTCTCTCGGTAGGGAATACGTGTGGGAGGGCGGCGATCGTGAAGCAATTGGCCCCAGGCAGCCGGGCGGTCCGGAAATCTCTGCTCGTCTAGTTAATTGTTTAGATCCGGAAACAACGATACTTTGGGCCCGAAGTGTCGAATGCACGATTGAGGAGTTCGAGCCCTACGAACAGGCAATGCTTGATGGGTTTTCCCAGGGTCGAGAAGAAGCGTTAGGCTCCGAACCCGATGTGGCCGCCAAAGACGCCGAAACGCTCCGGTTCGAAAAAACAGTGCGGGCCCAATTGTATCAGATTCAGCGGATGCAGGCGGCAGGACACGATACAAAGAGTTTCATTGACGTTGCGCTAACGGCGCCCCGCTGGGAACACCGTGCGGCGGCGGGACGCCTACTCAGCCAGATCGCGGTCTACAGTGAGGACTCGAAGGCTTACTCGCTCGAGGTCATTGCCCGAGCTGTGGAGCGGTCCGATAGCGAGGTCGAGAGAGCATTCTGGACCGAATTGCAGGAAATTCTGGCCAATGTGACACCAGAAAAACCATCCATGCCTCACCGGCCCCACCGGTCGGGAGGGCAGCGTGACAAGTGAACAATGACAGCGGTGGCAAGCCGCACAATGCGCATGAATCAGGCGGTAGCCTGACGACGATGATCTGGGACGGCGACGACTACCTGCATATGAGAACGTAGATGGCGGTAACGATCTATCACACGGTGATCAGGGGGGGATAGATGAGTAGACTGCGTGTAGGCATTTCTATCGTTGTAATCGTTCTGGTTATTGGCACCGTAGTCATGCTCGGTGTGATCAACTCTGAAAGGAACAAGGCAATCGGTCGAGCAAGAGAACTGGTTTTGCGCGTTTATGCCTTGGCTCAACAGGACCGTTACCTCTCCCTCGACATGACAGAGTTGGCATCAGAGGAGGCCATTGCGCAGCTACGCGCACTCGACGTCGAAGCCGGCGCGATCAGTGAGTATCGGGTGTCCAGCTGGTATGCTGACTACCTGGGAAGCACCGGCGGCATAGACCTTATCGTCACGCGAGGGGGTCGACCCGGCGAAGAAACTGTGACTTTCGGTTCAGGCCGGATCTGGAGCGTAAAGAGGAAGGACTCTAAGTCCCCGTTCGATCCCTCGGCAGCCAACTGACTCGGTCAGTTGGCTGAATGGATCCCGGTTGCTGAGGCTTGCATAGGCCGTCCCCGCAAAGCCGCTTCCGCTTACCGCTCTTCATAGGCACACCGGATCACGGCTTGTCCGGAACGCCGCGCCACATCCGCATTGCTCGGATTATCGAGAAACAGAGCCATCCGAGGACCATGGCTATCCAGACCACGATCTCGTCCGTGCTGTGTGTCGACGGCATAGCCCAGATCTCCCACACCAGGAAGAATGCCACCCCGGTAGAGACGCCACGAACGGCCCCGCGAATGCCACAATGGCCCAGTGTGAAACGGCGGAGACCGATCGCGATCAACACACCCGCCGCAGACGCCCGGCCAACCGGAAGAACGCCGCTACCGACTGCGATATCGCGACAACGACATTCCGGTCGGGGTGTTTTCGGATACACTGACCGTGGGTGCTTAACAAGACATGAAACTGACGTTGGCTTGCGTTGCGTGTTGTAGCCTGGCGACTTGCTTAGGCGGAAGCGTTGTTGAACCATCTCTGAACGGCGATCAGGCGGCCCAAACGAAGAAGCCAGAACTAGTAGTCATTCGTGAAGTGGAAGGCCATGCACTGCCTTGGCCTGTGCCGATTCCGGCGTGCGCAGTGCTAACGAGAGTGAGCTACAATCCGGAGGTAGACCCAGTTGGCGAGTTTTTCATCGTTATGAAAACGGACGATCCGCGATCCGCATTGTGGTTCTACGAGGGCGTATTCTGGAACCGTAAGAGTTCACGTCGCGGCTTTATGCCAGGTCTCCGATCAGGCCCGGACATGGACTCATTCAAGGAGTCGAAGTTGAATGATGGCAGCCACTATGTCGTTGAGCACAGACTAATGGAGGATTGGAGGGTTTACGTAATCGCGTATCGACTGAGTAAGGATTTGGAAGACGAAGATGCGCCGACTCCAACGTATATGACCGTGACCTTTCATAAAACTTCTCCGGATGGCGGCCGTGAGTGATATCAATGCAGTGTGCCGCGCCGTGTGCCGTGGACATGTTGGCGAGTTTCCATCGCGCCGGGACTCCTCTCTCCGCAAGCCGACTTGTCCACGAACGGCCTACGAGGGACCGAGGCCCGGCATCTGCAAGACGGCGGGCCGCCCTGCCGGTCGAACAGACTCGAACTCTGGCCTTTTGCCTGTTGACCTAACCGGAACCAGGCGCGTGCCCCGTACCCCGCACCCCTCTGACGCCCGGCCTCATCATCTCGTCACACCCTTAAGCGCGTACGTGTCGTGATGACGAGCCGCCCACCCGTGGCAAACTTCACCCAATGGAGGCCACCCCGCGGGTTGGGGCCAGGACCTCCCGATAACCTGCGTCTTTATCAAGTACAATCGGTGTCACTACAGGAGTCCAGATGATGGGAAAGCCCTTGCTCTTCTTGGTTCCGGTTGTTCTTCTTGCTTCATGCGCACAGCAGGGAGCACAGATGCCGGATTCAATCGCATCATTAGATGGCGGACCGACGCCTGACGGGCTGCAGGTCGCCACGTTCGCCAACGGCTGCTTCTGGTGCACCGAAGCCATATTCCAGCGGCTGGAAGGGGTTGCGAAGGTCGTGTCCGGCTACTCGGGCGGACATATCGAGAACCCCACCTACGAACAGGTGTCCAGCAAGACCTCCGGACACGCAGAGGTCTGTCAGATCACTTACGATCCGGAAACAATCAGCTTTAAGGAACTGCTGGAAGTGTTTTGGAAGACACACGACCCGACCACCAAAGACAGGCAGGGCCCCGACGTCGGGCCGCAGTACCGCTCCGTCATCTTCTACCATGACGATCGCCAGAAGGAATTGGCCGAAACGTACAGGAAGACCCTCGACGAATCCGGCGCTTTCAACAAGCCGATAGTGACCGAGATCCAGCCTTTTTCAAAGTTCTACAAGGCCGAGGAGTACCACCAGAACTATTTCAACCTGAACAAGAATCGAAATCCTTACTGCACCGTCGTGATCGTCCCGAAGCTGGAGAAGTTTGAAAAGGTCTTCAAGGATAAGCTCAAGAAGGACACGTCGAAGGCGTAGTCGCCTTCACGGTTGCGACAAGGAATCTCACACCGGCGGAGGCACGAGGCGGAAGCCTGCGCGGTTCAGCCGCTCCTGCATCTTCCGCGCCTCGCCGTGTTCCGGCCGGCGCTTCAGGCATTCGCTGACAACGAGGAGCGCCTCGGAGCAGTCGCCGGAGGCGTAGAGGCCGGTAGCCAGGTTGTAGAGATAGGACGAATCGTCGGGGGAGAGGAAGACGGCGCGACGGAAGGCGGCGACGGCCTCGTCCGGGCGACCGGCGCGATGATAGACGCAGCCCAGCAGTTCGTGGGCCTCAGCGTCGCGGGGCCTCTCGAGGACGATCACTTCGAGCGTGTTGATCGCCTCGGCGAGATTCCCCGCATGGACCATCTCACACACGGACTCCTTGAGCCCGCCCCCTGTCTCCGGCACTCTTGCCTCCCTGAGGCGCACACAGGCACGCCCCCTCACACCTATGGTACATCAGATTTCCCCGATTGACCACACTTTTTTTGAGGGAGGCTATAATTCTGCCGATGCTGAGCGAAGCCCTAAGGAAGATCAGCCGGGTTCAAGAGATTGATTCGCTCATCCTCGAACTGGAGCGGCGATTTTCGACCGTGGACCCGGGCCGGGCAGCCCAAGGCCGGTTCGAGGCGGTGAAAGCGGCCAGGGAGCAGGCGGAAGCAAGCCTAAAGAGGATCCGGAGCGATCTGGCCGACTTGGAACTGGAATCCAAGCAGATTGACCAAAAGCGCGAAAAGGAGCGGCAGCGGCTCTACTCGGGCGGCGTCTACAACGCCAAAGAGGCCGAAGCGATCGAGCGCGAACTGCTCCTCTTGAAGGAGCGTTCCTCTCATGTGGACGACCGCATCCTGGCCCTGTGGGATGAGCAGGAGCCCGCGAAGACTGCGGTTGATAGCGCCATGAAACAGTTTGAGGAGGCGGAGAGAGCCCTCGATGAGTACCTGGCGAAGTACGCGCAGGTGAAGGCCGAGTATGAGGCAATGAGGGGGAAACTCCTTGAGGGCCGGGCCGAAGCCACGGCCGGGTGTGACGAGGAACTCCTCGAAAGGTATGACTTCATGCGGGGGAAGCACGGTGGAGTCGGCATCGCTGCCGTCACTGAGAGCGAGTGCGGCATTTGCCACATGACTATCCCGAAACTGCAACTTCAGCGAATAACAGGGGGGGAGACGCTGGAGACATGTCAGAACTGCGGCCGGTACCTTTATTCGGAACCGGACCTCGAGTTGTGACGGAAGAGCGGCTGTTCGCACTGCTGGGGAAGCGGTTGGAGGCCGACCCCAAGCGGTCGCTGAAGCCGGTACGCCTTCCTCCTTACGATCCCGAAGGCGGCCCGTATCACAAGGTCCAATACGTCATAGAACTGGTCGGTACTCAACTGATTCCCGGCGACGCGGCCCGCCGGTTGCTCAAGTCCAGGCATAAGAGTTCGCTCGGCGACCCTGAAATATATGTTATGGTTCCCGGCCAACGGCGGTGGAAGGCCCTTTGGACCGGGGAAGACGCCATCACTTATGACAGCCTCGCGCTTGCGTGGGACTTGGTCAGCAGCCGAGGAGCGCTGTCCGAGGGGCCCGCGAAGGAACTCTGGAAGCGCGCCGAGCGCGTCGCCAAGTCGTGGAAACGGCGGGCTATGCCGCTGCCGCCGCCCGAGGATGCGGCCAAGGCCGCACAGAATCTGAAGGCGGTTCAGGAGTCGCTCGACGTCGGGGTTCACGTGTTGCTGCGGACAAGGTCCGGGGCGATTCCGACGCAGGCGGCGATAGAGGCGGCATATTCGCTCGGATTCCGCATGCGCGCTAACGATCTCTTGGAGTGGTGGCAATCGGGATGGAGCGAGCCGATACTGTGGATTCACTCGATGGATGAGGACGGCACGTTCCGGCCGTCGCAGCGGTCTTCGATCCCTGGGCTCGCCGTCGGCTACTCGGTGCCTTGCAGCCCGTCGCCGGAGGAAGTGATGGAAAGGACCTTCCTCGCGGCCGACGGTCTGGCCGGACAGTTGGGTGCTTCCGTATTTGACGACGAGGCGCTTCCACTTTCGCCGAAGCGCCGGACCGAGATGCGGTCGAACCTGCAAGGGGCGCTCGACACCTTCGACCGCATCGGTCTCACTCCGGGAAGTCCGGAGGCATTGCGGCTGTTTGAGCCGTAGGCCACTTCTTCTCCTTATTCTTGAGAGCCGAACCAGCGCGAAAGATAACTCCACCCCTCCACCGCATCGAAGTCCATCGTGGTGAACGGATGGCAGTCAGGGATGACAACGGTGCGGCCGCCCAGGATACGCCGCCCGGCACGTTCTGCATCCTGCAATGAGGTCCTGCCGGCGACGTAGCGAAGCGCGTTCCATAGGCCGATGCGCATCAGCAGACGGAACTGCGATTTGCGGTCGCGGCCGGCGCCTTCCAAGAAAACGAATGCGGTTTCGAATCCGGCGCGCGAAGCGGCGTACAGAGCGCCCGACGCGAATTGACCCTCTTGAAGGCGGATAATTCGGTTAGGTGCGCCCGGCATTTCGCGCTCGACCTCTTCACGCCGTGCGAGGCCTACGGCGAACCACTTGTCCGGCGGCTCCGGCCCCAATCGTTTTGCGACCGATTCAATGAAGTGAGCGAGGTGTTCGCCGGTCAGGAGCGGACTGTCGCAGGGGAGGATGAGAAGCGGCCCGTCTCGATTGAGCGCTTCAACTCCGTTGCGCGCGGTTCTAAGGTTGGTGGTTCCGGCTTCGGCTTCCATTTCGTTCTCACCGGTCAGGTCGAGCGCTCTGTGTACATCCGGGTCACCGGCGACAGCAATGCGGACGACTCCGGCTGAGCGGCATGCTTCGAGGACGAATGAGACCGACGGGCGCCCGGCGAACTGCGCCAGGGCTTTGAGCGGCGTGCCCATGGCCGCCGCCAGGTCACCCACCTCCCGGCCCCCCGCCAGAATCACTGCGCCCCATTGCGCCGGGTCTTTCAGCACGGCGAGAGGATACTTCGCACGATGGATGGGATAGCGCGGTCGTGAGCCGGTTGGTCCGTTTGGGCCGTTCGGTGCCGTTCGGGCAGACCGGCGGATTGCCGGGAGCGGGGTAAAGTCCGCACTCGTTTCATGTCGAAGGACCGACCAGAGGCGCTTCCGAATGAGAGTGAAGCAGGGGAGCACGCAGGACCCTCAGTAAACGACGAGCGAAGTTACAATCGCATAGTCTGGGACCTCGCGTGGCCGGCTGTCGCCCTGAACTCCCTTCAGACCGTTAACAGCCTCTTAGACGCCAAGTTTCTTGGTGTACTGGGCAGGGATTCTTTGAGCGCGTCCGGGGGGGCGCTCAACGTGATGTTCTTCTTCATGAGTTTGGCGTTCGCGCTCGGCACGGGCGCGACTGCTTTGGTGAGCCGGTTTTACGGCGCGGGGGAGTCCTTCAACCTGATTAAAGCTTGCCGTCAGGCTACGTCGCTCGGCATCGTTCTCGGGCTGGTTTTCGCATCTCTCGGCGCATTGCTGGTGCCGTTTGCGGCGCGGCTCTTTGTCGGCGACAACGACATTGTGTATCGTGAACTCATCCGGTACCTTTATCCGGCGATGGTGGGTGTGCCGGCGTTTTACACTTTCATTACGTTGGCCGCCAGCTTGCGCGCCGTCGGCGATACGCTGCGGCCGATGTACGTTTCGGGATTCCAGATTCTTGTGCATATCGTCCTGAACTTTCTGCTGATGTTTCCTTCCAGAGACGTCACGTTGCACCTTGACGTATTCGGGTGGCAGTTGTTTGACACGGTTGTGCACGTTCCGGGCGCGGGGTGGGGGATCGCCGGCGCGGGCTGGGCTTTTGCGATAAGCGCATGGGTCGCGGTCTTAATCTACTTTCCGGTTGCGAGCCAGACGGTGCTTGGGCCTGTGTGGCGGCTCCAGATGCTGAGCCTTCGCTGGGCTTGGCGCATCTTTCGCATTGCTGCGCCCGCTGCGCTCGGCGCGCTGATTCGCGTCACCAGTTTCATGGCGTTTACGGCGGCCTTGAAATACACGGCCGAGGGCACGGATGCGCTGGGGGCCCTGCGGGTCGGATTCTCTATGGAGAGTCTTGCGTTCATGCCCGCTTTCGGCTACTACATCGCGGCCTCGGCGCTGGTCGGACAGAGCTTGGGGATGAATGATCCGGATCGTGCGGAGCGTTTGGCGTGGTCGGCAACACACCAGGCCGTAGGCATCATGACGGTCATGTCGGTTATTTTCTTGATCTTCGCGCCGCAACTCGCCGGCTTTTTCGTGGACGACCCGGTGCAGTTGAAGAGCGCGATAATCTTCCTTCGCATTATGGCGCTTACTGAGCCGCTGTTCGGCTACGGAATGGTGCTGATGGGCGCGCATCAGGGCGCGGGCGACACGGTGAGGCCGATGATTGTTTCATTTGTGACCATGTGGCTCATCCGCGCGCCGGGGACGTGGGTGTTCGCTGTGTGGCTGCACGGAGACAGCACCGCGGCTTGGTGGGTGATGGGTATCACACAAGGGATAAACGGATTGATAATGATCTGGCTGTTCAAGCAGGGTAAGTGGAAGGAGAAGAGGGTTTGACATTAGTGATTTGTCGTTTGTCGTTCGCGGCGCACTGTCAATCCGCACTCTGAAACTTCGATGGGCTGCCTAGATTCAGGGGAAGATCGAGACCGGCGAGTTCAGATCTGTCCGTCGTAAGTTTCGATCTGAAGCGTTTTCTTTCGGCGCGAACGTCAACCTGTTTCCACAGCCATCCGCCGAGCGAGAGATCCGGCAGAGAGAAGGAGAAACGATCGAAGCGGCATTCGCCGAAAGCGATTCGGACCGAACCCTTCAGCGATTCCTTCGACGTACTCACCGAGAGAACTCCGTAACACTCCCCGGTCGCGAAGAGCGCTGTCAGCCGCTCGCCGGTCCGGCTCGGCGCAAAAGGGAGCATGGGCGAAAGCGAATGCTGTGGCACGGTACAGTCCCGTGATGTGGTAAGTTGACAGTCGTATGGAACGGCTGATGGGGGCGCACATGCCTGCCGCCGGCGGATTGCACAAGGCGATCCTAAACGGAAAGGAGATCGGCTGCACGGCGGTCCAGGTGTTCACGAGTAGCCCACAGCAGTGGGCCGCAAAAGAGATTACGGATGAGAAGGCCGAGGCCTTTAGAAAGGCGAGGGAAGAGACCGGCATAGAGGCCGTCGTGTCGCACGATTCTTATCTTGTAAACCTCGCTGCAACTGAAGCGGCGCTTCGCAAACGCAGCATTTCCGCACTCGCCGGCGAACTGCTTCGATGCGCGAAGTTGGGCATTCCGTACGCCGTTACGCACATGGGTGCGCATAAGGGCGATGGCGAAGAAGTCGGCTTGAAGCGGCTGGCCGAAGGGGCGGCCGCGGTATTGGCGGAAACCCCTGACAGCGTTTCAATCGCGATGGAAACCACCGCAGGCCAGGGAACTACAATGGGTTACAAGTTCGAGCACCTTGGGTTCGTCATTGAGGCGAACAAAGGACACCCGCGCCTGGTCGCTTGCCTCGATACATGTCACGTCTTCGCGGCAGGCTATGACATCCGGACCGAGGAGACATACAACGAAATGATTGAGGAGTTCGATCGGATCGTCGGCCTCGATCGGTTGAGGGTGATCCACGTGAACGACTCTATGCGGCCGTTCGCTTCGCGTAAGGACCGGCACGCGCATATAGGACAGGGAGAGATAGGGGAAGATGCCTTTCGACGCGTTGTTAACGACCCTCGGATCCGGCACGCATCGCTCATTTTGGAAACGCCGGATCCGGATGAGATGCACGAAGTAAACTTGAAGCGCTTGAAGTCCTATCTGAGCGCTTGAGCGCGCCGGAAACGGCGCTATTCTGGAGTCGAGATATGGCTGATAAGAAACCAAAGGCAAAGCGCAAGAGGACCACTTCCAAGAAAAGGACGCGGGCCAAGGTGGTGGAAGCGGCGGCAACTAAAGCCGAACCGCAGCCGGCGGCCGATACCGGAGCGACGGCTGAGGAGCCCAGGGCGACCGAAGAGGCGCCGGCACGGCCGGTTGATGTGTTCGACATCATGAGGTTCTCATTGGAGCAGTTCGCGGCCATTGCGTGGCAGAAGATGGGTCTGCATCCGGACGCGTTCACCGGCAATATCGAGCGCGACCTCGCGCAGGCGAAAGTCGCGATAGATCTGGTCGCTCGGCTGGCCGAGGCGCTGGACCCGGAGTTGGAGGAAGAGGACCGCCGCCGTGTGCAGACACTCGTCAGCGACTTGCGGATAAACTATGTTAGACAGGCGCAGAAGACGTCGGAGGCTTGAACGGCGGTAGGCTGCGGATGCATGTATGGTCTCTATCTCGCATCACGACGTCGCCGCTAATCTCAGTCTAACTGGTGCCTGATTCTTTTCTCCAGTTCCTCCGCACTGATACCCCGAACGGTGAGCGTTTTATATCTGGATTTTTGGCCGCGTACGATTCGGATTGTGCTCTTGGGAATGCGGAGTTCGCTGCTTATCAATTGGATGAGCGCGTCATTCGCCGCGCCCTCCGCGGGCGGAGCCGTAACCGCCGCTTTCAGAACGTCGCCGTCTCTTGTTAGGCGGTTCTCAGAGGCGCGGGGCGTCACCCTCACTTCGAGGACGGCCTCAGCCACTGGCGCGTTTCGGTTCCGGAACGTCGCTCGATTCCCGGGCCGCGGATGCGAGCCTTGCATAGAAAGCGTCAATTAGGCTTCGCAGTTGGGCAAGGAACGCGTCCCGGTCGGCGCGCAGGCGCTCGGTTTCGCAGACGATGCCCGCCCGCTCCGTCTCTGCCTCGCGCAGCATGGACTGCGCCTGCTTGCGGGCCGTGGTCCTGGCTTCGTCCGCCGCCGATTGGGCTATGAGCAGCGTGTCTTTCACCGTCTGTTCGAGTTCTTGGAGGCGGTTGCGTTCCGTTTCCACGAGGGCCAACTTTTCGCGCAGTTCTCGGTTTTCTCTTGCCAGGGCCTCCACCTCGGATGCGATCAGTTCCAGGTACGCGCGCACCTCCGAGCGGTTGGCGCCGCGAAACGTAGTCGAGAACTCCTTCTTCTCGATTTCAAGCGCTGTAATTGTCGGTCTTTTCATCGTCGCCCTCCTTGGCGTCGTCTGTATATCCTCCGGTGAGTTTTCGTTTCAGGCGCTCAATCCCCTGTTGGACTGCGGGGTCTCCCGGCCGCCGCTCGCGCCGCATCTCCCATATCCTGAGCGACTCCCTGAACAGCCCCATCTTTTCATAGGCGCGCGCAAGGAGGCTGTAATTTCCGGCTGTCGCGCTTCTTTCTATTACCGGCTCCAGTAGGGCCGGTATTCTTGCCCAAAGCTTGCTCACCTGGCCTTGAGTTTCCTCGTTGTTGAACAGTTCTGTATCCCGGTTTCTGGCCCACTTGTGATAATCCTGCGCCTCATTGAAGGCCGCGGCAGGGTCGTCAGGGTGGCCGCGCCGGAAGCGGACCAGTTCCTGAAACGCGTCAGCGTGCCGTTCCACGTTCCCGAGCGCATAGGCCAGCCCCCCATGAGTCTCGGCGTCATGGGGCCTGATGCCCACAAGAACACGATAAACATCTATGATGGCGTCGTATTCGCCCGAGTGATAGAGCCCATCGATACGCCGATCGAGCCGCGCTTCATACTCGTCGTATATTTCGTTGGCCCGGTTCGGCGACGACTGCGGCAGCGCAAAGGACGCTGCGAAGGCGACCGCGATTACTGCGATCGGCTTCATCGCTCCAATTCCTCCGTGACCAGACGGTTCACCATTTCCGGATTCGCCATTCCTTCGGTCTTGCGCATCACCTGTCCAACCAGGAAGCCGTGCACCCCCTTCTTTCCTTCCCGGTACTTGCCGACGGCTTCCGGGTTTTGGCTCAGAACCTCCGATACGACCTCGCGAATAGAACCCGCGTCAGTTATCTGTTCCTTGCCTTCCTCTTTAACGACGTCTGAGGGCATGCGTCCGGTTTGAAAGACGTGTTCGAAAACCTCCTTGCCTATTCTTCCACTAATCTTCCCCGACGCGATGAGCCCGGTGAGATCGGCGATGTGGGCGGGCGTGACTTTGGACGCTTCGGCGGTCCTGCCGGCCTCGTTCAGCAGGTGCGAGAAGTCGCCGTTCATCCAGTTGCACACCTGCTTCGGGTCGCCGCCCTGCGCGACGGCCTCTTCGAAGAAGCGGGCCCAGGCCGGGCCGGCAAGCAGCAGCCGGGCGTCGTAGTCGCTCAGGCCCAGGTCTTCCATGAAGCGTTTGCGCTTGGCAGTCGGGAGTTCCGGCAGGGCGGCTCGCAGTCCCTCGATATACTCCTCGCTGAAGACCATCGGCGGCAGGTCGGGGTCTGGGAAGTAGCGGTAGTCGTCTTCGAACTCTTTGACGCGCATTACGTAACTTTTCTCGTTCTCTTCGTCCCAGCCACGGGTCTCCTGCTTCAGCGTGTCGCCGCGCTCCAGGGCGTGTCGCATCCTTTCGGCCTCGTGGCGGATGCCGCTTTGCACGGCGCGGAAGGAACTTAGGTTCTTTAGTTCGGTCTTGGTTCCGAGTTCTTGATGGCCCTCAGGGGCTATGGAGACGTTCGGCTCGCACCGCAGGCTGCCCTCTTCCATCTTCCCGTCGCACGCGCCCAAATAGATAAGAAGAAGCCGCAACTGATATGAGTAATCAAGCGCCTCTTGAGGGCTGTGAATGTCCGGGGGATAGTCGGTGACAATCTCCATCAGCGGCACTCCGGCGCGATTGAAGTCCACTCCGCTCTTTCTGCCGGGCAGGTGCATCAGTTTGCCGGTGTCCTCCTCGAGATGAACCCGGCGGATTCGAACTCGCCTTTCGCCCCCATCCTCGGTGAAGAAATCCATGTATCCTGAGTGGCCGAGCGGGTTCGTTTCGCCGTATTGGCTAATCTGATAAGCCTTTGGGAGGTCCGGATAGAAGTAGTTCTTCCGGTGGAAGACGCTTCGCATCGCGATCCGGCAGTTGAGCGCCAGGGCGGTGCGCAGAACGTGCTCGACGGCCGGCCGGTTTATTACGGGAAGCGAGCCGGGCAGGCCGAGGCAGACCGGGCAGACGCGGGTGTTCGGCTCGCCGCCGAACTCGTTCGGGCACCGGCAAAACATCTTGGTTTTGGTCAGGAGTTCGGCATGAACCTCCATTCCGACGCTGAGCACGTACGAGGCGGCCTGCACGTGCCGATTGTGGCACGAGGCGCCGGGGCCCGGCGCGTGGATCGGCACGGTTCTTGCAGTCTGTTTCGGCGTGGGACTGAATCAATTGATGAGCGGATTTATAGTAATGGTCCTGATTGTGGCGGCCGCGGCGGTCTGGTCGGCGATGAGCATAGAGGGCCGGCTTGATGACGAGTGCGCCCAGCCCCTGAATCGCGCCGCGCTGCTCGAACCGGAACTTATCGGGTTCGAGTTGGGCCGTTAGAGTCCGCCTGCCGCAATGCCTCGTGGCGGGACCGCCGGTTCGGCATTCCAATCTCCGGCGAACGAGTGCGCCGCCGTCTTGCGGATGCCGGGCCTCGGTCGTTCACGGGCCGTTCGTGGACAAGTCGGCTTGCGGAGAGAGGAGTTCCGGCGCGATGGAGACTCGCCAACATGTCCACGGCACACGGTCTTGACTTCACTCACCCCGGGCACCCGGCGGGCAGGGAGTCCCGGCCGGAGCGAACTGACCACCCACTCGTGCCACCCGCCGAAAGAAAGGGGTTCCCCGATGTCGGGAAACCCCTTGTTGGAAGCGTGCCTGAATTCGAGTCAGGACGCTACGGCGAACCTCTCACCGCCGGACGCTCGTCCCCGTTGCTCGCGTCATTGGTCAAGTTCATCGGATTGCTCCCGTCGGCTCGCATGATCCAGATGTCGTTACTGTCGCCTGACGCGTTCCTATCCCAGACTATCATTTTCCCATCCGGTGTGTAGACTGGATCGTCGTTATCGTCACCATTGCTGGTGATTTGAGTCTGGTTGCTTCCGTCCGACGAGTTCATAGTCCAGATCTCATCGTTACCGATGAAGCGCTCGAACACGATCTTGGTTCCGCTCGGTGACCATGAGGGATCATCGTTGTTACCTGTATTGGTCAACTGGGTGACGTTGTTGCCGTCCGCGTCCATCACGTAAATGTCACCGGACCTTGCGAAGACGATCTTGCTTCCGTCTGGACTGTACGACGGATCGTGGTCAGAGAACCCACTCGTCAATTGAGTCGGGTTCGACCCGTCCGCATCCATCTTCCAGATCTCGCTACTCCTATTCCACACAATCTCCTGGGCATTCGGGCTGAACGACGGCTGTCCGTCAAACACTGCGTTGCTGGTCAGTTGGGTCACGTTGGTGCTGTCCGCGTTCATGATGAAGATTTCAGCGTCCCCTCCATCCGGACTATAAGGGCCGTCCTCCAAATGAGGACCGCCGGAGGGAGAGGCGCCGCTAGGCAGAACCTCCCTGGAGAATGCAATCTTCGACCCACCGGGGCTCACGGCGGGGACTCGGTCAAAAACGCTGTTGGCGGTCAGTTGCGTGACGTTCGAACCGTCGGCGTCCATTCGGTATATCTCATAGTCACCGTCCCGGTTCGACTCGAACCAGATATGCGTCACACCCGCTCCGCCGCCAGACCCGCATCCGCCTTGCAGGAACGGCACAGCGAGCACGGCGAGCGCTACCTTCCCCAGACCCCTCAAGAACCGCTCCTTCGATACATGTTGATTTGCCATGATATTCTCTTTTTTCCTCCTTCGAACAGGCCTTTCAATCAGTCCGAACGGCTCCATTCGACTTCCGGCCTCGGGTCTCCTGCTTCTCTCCAATCGAGGTTCTGCCCGCTCACTCCGATGACCCGGTGCGTAGGTGCCCCTGAGATTGCCGTGTGAGCTATCTCGTAGCCCGAACCAGGGGCGGCAATCTCAGGGGACGAGGCACAGCCCTCTACTCGCCGCCTCGTCACGTCACATCCCCAGGCCCATAGGTGCCGTGATGACGCCTCCAAGCCTCGGCCACCCCTCGTAAGCTGGACAACAGGAGCAAGGCCGCCGACCGATAATGTTATGCGTGAATCCTCCCAGGCGTGTTATTAGCATGGATAATGGCGTATAACAGAGCGAACAGAGTGAGACGGCTGATCCTTTTTGCAGTTTTGGCGGCGCTCGGCCTCACGCAGGCCGGCGCCCTGGCCGTCAGCTGCCTATGCGGCGACCAAGTCTCCAAACAGGTCCCCGCCTGCTCGGCCCAGCGTTCAGAGTGCTGCTGCCCGCTGTCCCCCGCTCCGGACTGCAAGGTCCAGGTAACTGAGGCGGACGAAGACCAGGCGATTCCGCCCGGCTGGCGGCTGCCGGAGCCTGCGGCCGTGGTTCAGCCTTCGGTCGAGTTGCAGGCAGTCGTTCTCCCGTCAGAAGCAGCGCCGCAGATCTTTCGGCCGGCGCCGAGAATCCGGCTCCCCGATCTCACCTCCTGCGCCCTTCGTGCGCCTCCTCGCCTCGCTTAGCCCTCGGTCCGTGTGACAGCGGACGTTCGTCCGCCGCACCCGGCCGGGGCTGGTCTGTGTTTTCCCGACCTTTCCACAAACTCAAGCGAGGTGTGTCATGGCACAAAGTATCACATTGGTTCGAAGACATTGGCTCAGCGTGTTGACGCTGCTGATTCTGATTTCGAGCGTCGTTATGGTCAGCTGGATCGTGAAGACAAAGCGACCTGCCGGGGCGATGACGATCATCGAGGCCCAGGGGATGGACATGACGGCGATGAAGCCTCCCCCCGGCGTGCAGCCGGTTGCCGTGGAGGCCGCCGCCCTGCGAAGTCTGGCCGGAACCGAGGTCTTCCCGGGCACGGTGCAGGCGTACAGCGACGAAGACGTGGTCGTGCGAATCCCCGGCCGTGTGGTTGATATGCTGGTCTACCCCGGCGACGAAGTGAAGGCCGGGCAACTGCTGGCACGGCTGGAAGCGGACGAGTTCGCCCTCCAGCAGGCCGAGGCCGGCCTGAAAGCGGGCGCCGCGGACGCGCTCGTCCTTGTGGGGGAGCTGGAGGTCGAGCGGTTGCGAGCTAACTTGCGGCGGTGCGAGGCTGACGTGGGAACAATGCTGGCGGCCGCGGAAAGGATGCGTGCGCAGCGCTCGGCCAAGCGAACCCACCTGGAGCACAATCGTGAGGAGACAGCGGCCAAAGAGGCGGTCGTTTCTGAGCGGCAGGCGGAATTGCGCTACGCGGAGCAGGACCTGAAGCGCGAGCAGAGTCTGTATCAGGCGGGTGCGATATCGCTCGACGAACTGCAGGTCGCCGAGACGAGACGGGATGCGGCCATCGCTCGAGTTGACCGCGCAGAAGCCGAGGCACGCGCCATGGGGCATAACGCGACGGCCATCGAGCAGGAGGTCGTCGCCGCCGAGCGCGCCGTGGAAGAGGCGGACTCGCGGCTGGCCGCCACGCGCGAGACAGTCACTGAGGCGGAGGGGCAGATCGCCAAGGCGCAGGCCGACGTCGCGGCGAAGCGCAGCCAGGCCAAGGCCGCCGGCAGCGGCGCAGGGAGCGCTTCCACCATGGCCGGCTACCGAAACTTGAGGGCGCTGGACGACGGCGTCGTCACGGAACGCCTCGTGAGCCCCGGCAGTTTGGTGATGCCGGGCCGGGTGCTCCTCCGCCTAAAGGTCATCAAGAAGGTCCGCATTCAGACACAGGTGCCCGAGCGGCTGGCGGACCGCGTGCGGCCCGGAACGGCGGTGGAAATCACGGCGGGCGAGATCGTGCGGCAGGCCGAGATCACGAGCGTGTTCCAAGCCATAGACCCGAAGACGCGCACGTTCACCGCTGAGGCGCTCGTGGACAATCCGGACAAGGCGTTTTTGCCCGGGATGTACGTTGAGGTCACAGTCACGACTGCCGGCGCCGAACAGGTGTTGGCGGTCCGGAACAGCGCGATAAAAGAGGCCGCCGACGGCTCCCGATTCGTTTGGGTCATGGTGGAGCGCGAGGACGACGCGGCGGCGATCACCGATTGGACCTGCACGATGCACCCGGATGTGAGCGAGCCCGGGGAGGGCGACTGTCCCATCTGCAAGATGCCGCTGGTTCCGCAGTCCCGCACCGGCAGGTTCTTCGCATCGAGACGGCAGGTGACGCTCGGCCCGACGAACGGGCGGTACACGGCGATTCTTAGCGGCGTGGACCTGGGCGACCAGGTTATCTGGGCCGGTAACGATGACTTGGATGAGGAGGCGCCCGTTCAAGCGGTCGAATGGGGCCGCACCGGGCCGAAGGAACTGCCCTCCGGAACCGGCACGACCACGCACGAAGGGATGGAGATGCCGGGTGGGACGCAGATGGAAGGCGCGGAGGACTCCGCCAAGGAGGACGACGCGATCCGCTCCGAAGCGGCCGCGAAGTTCCCGCCTGGAACCGACTTGTGGACCTGCACGATGGACCCGGAGGTTGTGGCGGACGCGCCGGGCTCTTGCCCTGTGTGCAACATGGACCTGGTGCCGTATAGGCCGGCGGAAGTGGACGGCAGTGCCGGGTAGCCGGGAACTCGACGGCCGACCGGCTATCGTTTTCCGGGCCTTCTCAAGAGGTGACATCGCATGAAAAATGATCGCGGCGGTTTCAATATCATCCGCTGGTCGGTGGATCACGCCTACGTCGTCATCTCCTTTTACATAGCGATGCTGGTGCTGGGCGTGCTGGCCATCGGCTTCCATATGCCGAGGCGGTTCATGCCCTATGTAGAGAGCCCGTTGCTCGGCATCATCACGCAGATGGCCGGCTTGAGCGCCGAAGAGATGGAGACCTATTTCTCCACGCCGATCGAGCAGCGGATGACGAATATTGAACACGTACGCTTCATCCGCTCGGTCAGCCAGGACGGCTTCAGCATGGTTGTGCTGGAGTTCCAGTACGGCGCCGACATGATGCAGGCGCAGTCGGACGTGCAGAGTCTGCTGTTCAAGATTCAAGGCGACCTGCCTGAAACCGGCGCGAACCTCAAGCCGAGTTGGATCTTGCAGATTGACCCGCTGAACACGCCGGTTCTGAAATTATGCTTGACGGGCGACGAGGAGATGGGCTGGGATTTGGCGCGCCTGCGAGAGTTCGCCGACAACGACGTTATCAATCGTTTCAAGGCGGCGAGCCGCCAGGTTTATTCGGTATCTCCTTACGGCGGTTACCGGCAGCAGATGCAGGTGAGGGTGGATAGAGAGAGACTTTACGCATATGGGCTTTCGATCCTTGACGTCCGGGACGCCATTGATCAGTATAACGTCGCCAAACCGGCCGGTCGGCTGACGAACGAGACATCGGAGCCGATAATCCGCGTGGAAAGCCTGGCCGACAGTTCGGACACGGTGGCCTCCTATCCTATAAGGGTGGTGGGCGACAAGGTCGTGCGCGTCGGAGACGTGTCCGAGGTGATGGATACGTTCATCGAGCCGCGCTCCGCCTTCCGCCATCTTGTTTATGATCCGGAGACCGGCGCCGAAGTCCATCAGGGGATCGAGATCAACGTTCTTCAGAGCGGGGATGCGAGTTCGCCCAAGACGATTGCCCTGCTCATGGATGTGGTTGAGGAACTGGAAGAGGAGAATCCCGGGATTAAGTTCGAGGTTGCGTACAGTAACGCGGATTACGTGAACGTTCTATTCGAGAACATGTATCACGAACTTATCTTAGCGGTGATACTGACCGGACTGCTCGTGCTGTTCTTCCTGGGCGAAATCCGCAGCACGATCATTGCGCTGACGGCGATCCCAATCTCGATGGCGATGGCGCTCTTGGGAATGGAGCCTCTTGGATTGAGTTTGAATTCAAGCACTCTGATCGGCCTGCTCATCGCTATCGGGCGCCTGGTGGACGACGCGATCATTGACGTCCATGCGGTGGAGCGCCACCTACGCATGGGAAAGGATGTAAAGACCGCCACGATTGACGGCGTGTCGGAGGTGTATAGAGCAGTTTTCGCTGGAACTATCGTGCTGATAATCGCCCTACTTCCGCTCCTGATGAGCGGCGGAATCACGCAGTTGATGTTCGAGGGAATCAACTGGCCGATAATCTTCGGCCTATCGGCATCGTTCCTTGTTTCGATTACGCTGACGCCGGTCATGTGTTCGCTTTACATGCGCAGGCCTGAGGAGCGAAAGGCGAACTGGTTCAGAACTGCGCTGCTTGCGCCCGTAGATGGCTGGCTGACCCGGTTGGAACACGCCTACGAGCGCTTGATCCGGTGGCTCCTGAAGAACCGGTTCGCAACCCTCACGGGCGTCGGCGCGATGCTGGTGATGGGTGCTGTGTTTTATTACTTCATCGGCTCGGAAATGATGCCGCTGGGCGACGTCGGTGCGGGAAGCCTCCAGATGGAGATGCGGCCGGGCACCAGTTACAAGGCCACCGAGAAGGCCGTGAAGCAGTTGGAGCAGATCATGCTCGAGGAAGGCGGCGACAAGGGATGGATAACCAACGCCGCTATCGAGATCGGTGTAGAAGGCGGACCCGGAATGACGGGCGGCGCATACTTCACCGGCTACGGCATGAAGTTCGTGAACGGCGCAACCGCGATGATCACGTACAGCGACAAGGACACGGGCCGCGACAACGTTTGGTCAATCATGGACACGATTCAGCGGCGAGCGCTCGCAGAGATCCCCGGCATTCGCCGCCTGCAACTCAAAGAGATGGGAAGCGACGTTATGGCGACAGCCCTCGCACCCGTCGCCGTGATCGTGTATGGCAAAGACCTCGAAATGCTGCACCGCATGGGACAGGAGGTCCTGAAGATCGCGGAGGAGAAGGTGATCAATCCGCGCACCGGCAAACCGGATATAGCGCAGCCCTTTGTAAGTTGGGAGATGACCAAACCATCTTACACGTTGGTCATTGATCACGAAAAGGCGGCGCGGCACGGACTGACGCCTACCGGCATCGCCATGCAGGCCTACTACGCGCTGCAGGGGGGGTACACGAAAGAGTTCTACCGATTGGGAAGCAAACGCCCCACGACGATCCAGGTGCGATATCAGGAAGACCAGCACCGGGATATCAACGACCTTGAAGGCATGTTCATCGCCGGCACGGGGGGGGAACAGGTCTCTCTGCTCGAATTGGTGCGGTTAGAGGAGCGTTTCGCGCCGACGATGATCGAGCATGACCAAATGAGGCGCATTGTCAGCATAGGCGGCTATTATCGTATGGATGGCCGTCCCAGCATGGACCTGACCATGGACTTGATGATGCGGGCGCAGGCCGACTTGAACTGGCCGCCGGGGTACGGAATCGAAGCACGCGGTGACATGACCGAGATGATGGACAGTTTTCGGGTCATATTAATTGGCCTCGGCATTGCGCTCGTACTCATGTATTTGATCCTGGTTGCGCAGTTCGGCGGTTTCCTTCAGCCTCTCCAAATGATGTTCAGCCTGCCGTTAGAATTGGCCGGTGTTTTTGCGATGCTGTGGTTGATGCACCAAGCGTTCTCCACGGTCTCGCTTCTCGGCGTGATAGTCCTCAGCGGTATGGACATCGTCACCGCGATTCTTCTGATTGATCTTATCGTCCGTTACCGAGCAAGCGGCATCCCTCGGAATGAAGCCGTAGCGACAGCCGCCCCGCAACGGCTGCGGCCTATTCTGATGACCTCCGCAATCACAATCTTTGTGATGTCGCAGATCGCGTTCTCACCAAAGACAGGGCTGGACGCATATCAGCCGTTGGGCTCGGTGATCGTCGGCGGTCTTGTCATGGGCACGGTGCTTTCCCTGCTCGTAATTCCCGTTATGCACACGTTGATGGACGACATCAGTCGCTGGCTCCAGGTGAAGATTCTGAAGGTGGACCCGGCGACCCTGCCACCCGTGGAGGTCGAAAGCGATGAGAATGTGTAGTTGTATTGCCATTGGCGCGGGAGGCCGGACGCTCCTGTCCGGCGCTGTGGGGCTGGCGCTAATCTCAGCACAGGCTTCGGTGGTTGCGGACAACGGAGTCCGCACCGCCGAACTATCCCCGGCCGCCGAGAGTGGGCGAGCCGCCGTTGCCCTCCCCTCGCAGGACGGAGGCGGTGTGCAACGCCTGGACCTGTCGGCTGCCGTCGAGCGTGCCCGGGCGGGGCACCCGATGCTGTCCGCTGCCGCGGCGATGGTGGACTCGGCGGAGGCCGCCGGGCGGAGCGTTACAGCGCCTTATAGGCCGATGCTGTCGCTGAACACGTACTTGAGCGACGGCACCGGCGCTCCGATTTTCGCCTCCACAGTGGCCCCGATCAACTTTATGAGCCTCCCGGGCGGCGCCTCGGCGATGCAGAACGCGATGCTGATGTGGCGGATCTATTCCGGCGGCCGTGATCGAACGGCCGGACGGCTCGCGGGCGTTCAGGTGGCGGCCGCCGAGAGTCTTTTCGGAACGACCGAACTTGACGTCGGTCTGCGGGTGCGATTGGCTTTCGCCGAAGCGCAGCGCCGGGAGGAAGACTTGGCGGCCGAACGCGCCGGGCTGGAGGCCGCCCGCGAACTGGAACGCGTGACGCGGGAGCGGTTCGAGGCCGGAAAAGTGCCGGAGGCGTTCCTGTTCCGCGCCCAGGCCGACCGCGCCCGGTCCCAGCGGCGTGTCGCCATGGCTCGAGCGGAGTTTCAGGCTGCGGTGGCTCGACTGAAGGAAGCGGTCGGGATCCCGCAGGAGGAGCCGCTGACGCTCGGCGAATGGGACGAAGCGATGGAGGCGCCGCGGACCCTCGACGAGGCGCGCCGGCGGTCGCTCCGCGACCGTCCTGAACTGGCGATGCTGGATAAGCGCAGGGAGGCCTACTCCCTGCGGGGCCGCCTCGCCGACCAGTCCGGCCTGCCCGAAGTGTCGCTGATGGGGATGAGCGACCTGATGAGCACCGAGCGGTTCGGCAACATGGACAAGTACAAGGTGGGCCTGGTCGTCAGTTTCCCGCTGTTCGACGGCGGCATGCGCCGGGCGGACGCCGACCAGAACCGGGCGATGTCGCGCCGGACAGAGGCGGACCTGGACACAATGCGCCTGCGGATTCAGGCCGAGGTCGCGGCGTCTTGGGCTGCCTGGTCCGCGGCGCCGAGCGTGCTGGAGGCGGCCGAATCGGAGGTAAGATCCTCCGACGAGGCGTACCGGATCGCGAAACTCAGGTACGAATCGGGCAAGGCGATTCAGGTGGAGGTCTCGGAGGCTCTGGCGGACTTCGTGACCGCTCTGGTGGGCAGGGCGCAGGCTCTGGAGTACCAGCGGCGCGCCTGGGCGAAACTCATGCGTGCTGTCGGGGCGTAGTAAAATGGAGCTGCCGGGCATCGCCCGGCGCGAACACTCAGGAGGTGTATAGAATGAAAAGATTGCTGATTGCGCTGCTCGGCGCGACTTTCTTGGCCGGAGCGCTGGCCCTGGGCGGGTGCTCGGGGGACAACGGCGACGGTAACGGCAACGGCAATGGCGGGAACGGGACCGAGGATTCGACGTCCACGAGCCCCGCCAACGGTAATGACGGCACGTTTGAGGGCGAAGTCATCCCGGTGGCATTCACCAATGAAGAGGGGCAGATCGTCTGCCCGATGATGGGCACTGTCATGGCGTCTGCCGAAGAGGCGTTTGACCACGAGGACTTCGACGGCAAGCGGTACTACTTCTGCTGCGGTGTCTGCCCGGAGAACTTCCGAGCGGACCCCGAAAAGTACAAGGACGGCAGGCCTGCCGACGACCTTGACCCATAACCGACGTATTAGCAGCGGTTCAAAACTCATCGCGTCGCGAGAGCAGTCTCTCGGGCAGGTCGACGCGAAGGACCGCAGTCAGCCATGTTGTCGGAACGACACGCCGGCAACATATGTTGTGGTATTCTAACATTGTGTTGAGGTGGCACAGACCGGCGAATGCTCTCGTGGCATGGTTTGCGCTTTTTGCGCTGGCGACGCCGAGCGCATTCGCTGTGCTCTGTGCCTTAGAAGCCGGCCCCACCAATCATTCTCACTCTAAGGCACAGTCTGGTCCCGAGAGTCACCACCACGGTAGCGACCATGGGTCGAACAGCGCCCAGAGCCGGCATCGGACTCACGACGGCCAGGACGAAGATTCTGGCAGTTGCTGTCAGAAGCTGATCGGCTCCGGCTTTGACCAAATAGCCACC
>JADFGT010000073.1:0-486 GCA_022567555.1 Armatimonadota bacterium
CTGCGCGCTGTATCGCTCGTCAGCCCTCGAGGAAGCCCGTTTGCTGGCGAAAGCCGGGGAACAGGCAATCATCGCGTGGCTGCACCGGCTTGACGTGACGAGGGTGACCGAAGAGGACCTGCGGGCGGCCGGGATCGCGCCGTCCACCGTGCGGGGCGTCAATACGCCCGAAGAGTTGCGGCGCTCCCTGGAAGCGCCTGAGTAGGCCGGCCCTGAATCACCCTCGGCCTCCGCCATGCGGCGCGCCGGTGCTAATTGTTCCTGACACTTCCCACGAGCGCTTGCTGAAGATCGCAGACGGCCTGGGAAGGGGACGGCAATCGGTTGTGTGCGTTCGCGTGTTCCATGCAACGTTCTGTCCATCGGGCTGGTGGTCTGTCGATTGGAAGCACGCCAGGCATGACCCTGACCTGAGAGGCGGGGTTGGGGGATGAAAACGCCCGGAATGGCGTAGATCCGGCCGTATCTGGAGTACCATTGACACAG
>JADFGT010000073.1:496-13481 GCA_022567555.1 Armatimonadota bacterium
CAACGCGCCACCGAGAAAAGCCGCGCTCACCGGGAAGAGGAAGAAGCTAAGCTTCACGAGCCAGAACCTCGTGGCCACCACACCAGTCAGAGAGACCAGCGATAGCACACCTGGCAAAATGCAGCACCATGGAATGGATGCAAGCGTGGCCGCGATGCTGACTCGTAGCGATGAGAGCATGATCCATATGTTGGGTTTGCGCGCGGGCGTAAGCGGCGCAAACAGCCGCTCCGCCTCCATGCCACAGGACTTACAGCGATGCGCGCAGCCGTAAGGGCGTCGCAAAGGGTGACCGCTGCCCGGACCTTCATGTTCACGGACATCGAAGGCAGCACAAGGCTGTGGGAAAACCGGCCTGAAGAGATGAAGGTCGCCCTTGCGCGCCACGACGGCCTGCTTCGCGCAGCGATTGAGTGCGCACGCGGACGCGTCTTTAAGGCGACGGGCGACGGTTTTTGCGCCGTCTTCAACCGGCCCGTCCACGCAGTCGCAGCCGCGTTGTCAATCCAGAAGGTGGTGTTGTCCGAGGCGTGGGACCTGCCGGATCGTCTCAAGGTTCGAGTGGCGTTGCACGCCGGCGAGGCCGAAGATAGAAGCGGCGACTTTTTCGGCTTGACACTCAACCGCTGCGCGAGGCTGCTTTCCGCAGCGCATGGTGGACAGGTGCTGCTTTCCTCTACGGTTGAAGAACCTGCCCGCGCGAATCTCCCGAGCGGGGCAACGCTGAAAGACCTGGGCGAACACCGCCTGCGCGACCTCAGCCGGCCGATGCGCATTTTCCAACTTGTGCACGCCGATCTTCAAACAGATTTTCCATTAACACTGGGGCTGTCTGCCGTGCCCAATAACCTGCCGGTCCAACTCACCAGTTTCATAGGGCGCGATGCGGAGATGGCGGAAGTGAAGCGGCTGCTCGGCTCGACGCGCTTATTGACGCTCTCCGGCGCGGGCGGCTGCGGAAAAACCAGGCTCGCGCTTCAGGCGGCGGCCGATGTCATGGACCTCTTCCCGGATGGCGTCTGGCTGGTGGACCTCGTGGGATTGTCCGACCCGAGTCTCGTTCCGCAAGCTGTTCTTGCGGCAATCGGCGGCGAATTGCGGGCGCAACGCCCGCCGCTGGAAACGGCCGCCGAGACGCTCGGAGAAAAGACGGTACTCCTGTTGGTTGACAACTGCGAACACTTGGTCGAGGGGTGCGCGCTAACGGCCGAGTCGCTGCTGCAAAAGTGCCGAAACCTCAAACTCCTTGTGACAAGCCGCGAATCTCTCGGCGCGGCGGGCGAAACGGTCTACGTCGTGCCCGGAATGCCGGTGCCGGAGAAGGACGCCGCCGAGGGATTGATGTCGTATGAATCCGTCCACCTGTTTGTCGAGCGAGCCAGAGATGCGAAGCCCGCCTTCAGACTTAATAAGAGAAACAGCGGCCGCGTGTCGGAGATCTGCCGGCGGGTGGACGGCATTCCTCTGGCGATTGAGTTGGCCGCCGCGCGAATCGGCGTGTTGACCCCCAGGCAGATCGCGGAAAGGCTCAAGGACCGATTCAAAGTTCTGAAGGCTACCGGGCGAACGGCGGTGCCGAGACACCAGACGCTGGAGGCGACCCTTGATTGGAGTCACGAGTTGCTGTCTGAGGAGGAGAAAGCACTCTTGCGGCGGCTCGCGGTGTTTTCGGGCGGCTGGACGCTCGAGCAGGCAGAAGACATCTGTCAGGACAGCGCGATCAGTCCTGAGGGCGTGCTCGACCTACTGTCTCATCTGGTCGCGAAGTCTCTGGTGATTGTTGAGGAAGGGCTGAGCGAGCGGTCGCGTTATCGGATGCTGGAGACCGTGCGACAATATGCTGACGGCAAACTCTCCGACTCCGAGGAACTTGAGGAGTTCCGCGCCCGCCACTGCTCCTGGTTCCAAGAGTTCGCGAAGGACGCGGAGCCGAATCTCTCCGGCCCACACCAGGGGGAGTGGTTCGAACGCATCGAAGCCGACCTGGACAACGTTCGCGCTGCCCTCACCTGGACTGTGAGCGCTAACGACCGGCTGGCAATGGCGACATCGTTGTGGCTGTTCTGGTACGTCCGGGGTCTGGTCGCCGAAGGACGCGGATGGTTGGATGGAGCCCTGTCGCACCGTGTTGAGGTAACCGACGACGTGTTGGGTAAGGCGCTGACGGGAGCGGGTGTTCTTGCGACGGCGCAAGGAGAGTACGACACCGCGGAAACACACCTTTCCGAGAGCCTGCGTATCATGAATGATCTCAATGATCAGGTCGGACGCGCGCGGGTCCTACAAAACCTCGGGGTGGTCGCCGCGCGAAGAAGTGATTTCGAAACCGCGAGGCGGCGCCACCAGGAGAGCCTTGCTATCTACCGTGAACTCGGAGACGAGGTCAGGGCTGCACGGGTGATCTGCAATCTCGGAGCGATTCTGAACGATTCGCGAGACTACGAGTCCGCTCGCCCTGTGCTGGAGGAAGGGCTGGAGCTGCAGCGCAAACTTGGCGACCGGGTGGCGGAGAGCGCCGTGCAGTACAACCTCGGCACGGCAGTGTTCAACTGTGGTGAGCATGAACTCGCGGTCAGCCTGTTCCGGGGGTCTTTGATGACCGCGGCTGAGCTCAAGGACGCGCAAGGCGTGGCGCTGAATCTATCGTGGCTGGCAAGGGTCGAGTGCTCGCTGGGCAAGCCCGTGCTTGCCGCGAGACTTCTGGGCGCAGCCGGCCGGGCCGCCCGCGACCTGGATTCGCCGCTGTCGGAGCACGACAGTCAGAGCATGGGCAGGATCGAATCGGAAGTGAAGGAGGTTTTAGGCGAACCACGGTTCGACGAGGCTCTGGCGGCCGGCCGCGACATGCCGGTTGTGGAGCTGATCGCTGCCTGTGCGAACTGAAGGAAGGAGGAGATTGACGAATCCTGCGCAGGTTGCTATACTCGCGCCGGGATGATGCCGCAGACTGTCCCGTCGCTCACGACGCGGGCGGCCAGGCAAATGAGGAGAGGGTAAATGTCGAGATATCTGCCGGCGCTTGTAACGATAGACCCCAATATGATCGGCTCGGACGGGGAGTTCACGATCACCGTTGAACTTGCGCAGGACGTAGACGGATACGATCTAAAGGGCAAGATGCCGACTTTCATTGGGGGCCTGACCGTAAAGTTGCGCTACGATCCGTTCCACGAGGGTGCGCCTGAGGAGATCATTGTTCCGGTAGGTGAATGGAGCGCCACCACGCCGCCGATTAGGTCGCCGCGGGCCACAGCTACCCTGATCTCCGCGAGCATTCAGTTTCCGGGTGAGCCGGAAGGCACGCCGGACGCCACCGCCTGGCTATTCATTGTGCCAAAGAATCTCGGATAGTATTTGAGCCGGTACCTGCCCGGTCCTTCGGGTCGGTGGTTTGTCGCTTTCAAACACGCCGGGCATAACCCCCAATCCGAGAGGCGGGATTGGGGGATGGAAAACTCGATTAGGAGAAACGGCAATGCAACCGAGAAGACGAACCCGACGCAAGCGATTTCTGATTGTGTCGTCATTGATCTTGGTGGCGGCCCTTTTCCTCGGTTTGGTGGCATATTGGATTGGGGCACGCCAAGCGTACGCATACAAGATCAAGTTTCATCTTGAGATGATATATGTGCCGGAATTCAGGAATGAGATGGGTCGGTGGCCAGCGAATATAGAAGAGATTCGCGAATTTCTCGTCCGAACTAATCCTGACTCCCCAATGCTACCATTCTGGGACGAACTCAAGCCGCACATATACGACGTTGCCACTACGAATGACCAGTTTACTGCCCGACTTCGCTTTGGCTTCTTTGGCTCGAAAGAGTACGTGCTTACTGTTGCCCATCAGCCCGGATCTACAGGGAACCGAACCAGCCCGTGAACCGATGAATTGAATTTTTGCGATGCCTCGGCAGCCAATTTGAATTCCTCAGCAAACTCCTTTGCTGAGGATTTATCCCGACGTCGAGGTCGTCCTACCCAAACCGCCCGCTGATGTAATCCTCCGTAACGCGTTTCTCCGGGTTCAGGAAGAGGGCTGAGGTCTCTTGGAACTCCTCCAGCGCGCCGTGGAGGAAGAAGCCTGTGAAGTCGCTCGCGCGCTGCGCCTGCTGCATGTTGTGCGTCACGATGATAACGGTGTATTCGTCGCGCAGTTCCATCATCAGGTCCTCGATGCGGCTGGTGGCGACCGGGTCGAGGGCCGAACAAGGCTCGTCCATCAGGATTACGTCCGGGTCCACCGCCAACACCCGCGCGATGCAAAGGCGCTGCTGTTGCCCCCCTGACAGTTGCAGTCCGCTCTGGCCCAGAATGTCCTTTACTTCGTCCCAAAGGTAGGCGCGCCGCAGCGAGCGTTCAATGAGGTCTTCCAATTCGGACCGCGCCCGAACCCCGTGGATTCGCGGTCCATAGGCGATATTGTCGAAAATGGACATTGGAAACGGGTTCGGCTTCTGAAAAACCATGCCCACCCGCTTGCGCAGATGCACAACGTCCACCTCGCTCGCATAAATGTCCTCGCCGTCCAGTTCGACGCGCCCCTCCATGCGGCCGGCCTCCACCAGGTCGTTCAGGCGGTTTATGCAGCGCAGGAACGTGGTCTTGCCGCACCCGGAGGGGCCGATCAGCGCGGTCACGCGATTGGCGGCGGCGTCGAGGCTGATCCTGTTGAGCGCCTGGAACGACCCATAGAAGAAACTGAGGTTGATGGTCCTGACCTTCGGCGGTGGCGCGACCGAGACGGTCCGCGCGGCGGGTTCACCGGAAGCCTCTACAGACTGCACGCCTCCATTGTGGGCCGACGACTGTTAATGGCGCATTAACGGCGGGGCCGAGGGTCGGCGCGGCATGCCTGGGCGGTCCATCTGGCCCGGCGAGCCGCCTGGGTGGAAGGGGCGCGGCATCAAGACCCCGTGCGCTAACCGATCTTCTGGTTTTTCAGGTGATCTTCCAGCGCCTTCAGTTGTGCCTCCGTCGCGTACTTGGCGGTTTTCCGCATCATTCTCATGAAGTGCGCGATCTCTTCCGGCTGGACCGGATGCCCGACGTTTCGTCCGTCCTCTCTGCCTTCAACCGGCCGCTTCGATCCGATCAGGACTTTGCCTTCGCGGTTCAGGACCGCGAAGTAGGGAAGGCCCGCCCGTTCGCCGCCGAGGTCTTTCATGACCTGCTGACCGCCCGCGTTCTCAAGGTGTTTCTTGTCCGGGCTCTCGCTGACCGTCAGATGGACGACGACGTAGTTGTCGCCGAAGAACTTCTTGAAATCCTTGTGGCCCAAAACGGCGTCCAGCCGTTTGCACCACCCTCACCAAGAAGCGCCGAACATGACGAACAGGTTCTTCTTCTGCGCCTCCGCCAGCGCGGAGGCTTCGGCCATCACCCTCCAGGCCTGCGGCGCGGCGGCCTCTTGGGCGATGGCGCCGGCGGCGGCCAGGGTGAGACCAAATGCCAGGGCGCCCGTGATGCTGTGGGTGCGTTTCATGGAGACAGGGTTCGGCCGGTAGGCGCGGGATTCCTGCCCGTTTCGCGACCCTCGGCGCGCGACCGGTCGGCGGGCGTACCGGGGTTCCTCGGGGCCCAGGTATATTGAGTGCCGGAGCGCGCTCGTAGCTCAGCGGATAGAGCAACAGGTTGCGGACCTGTAGGTCGGAGGTTCGAGTCCTCTCGAGCGCGCCATTTTCCGTTTGTGGTTTGTCGTCAGTCGCCAGTCGTCCCCAGCCTATTGCTCGAGCGCCCGTCTTTCGCGGTCCGTCAGTTCGCGAGCATAGGTGAGTGCGCCTACCCATGACGCGCCGGCGGCTTTCAGCGCGCCCGCGCAGGCTTCGAGGGTTCCGCCGCTGGTCACGACGTCGTCAATCAGCAGGACCCGCCCCCCCCGGCACGGGCGGGCCTTGAACGCGCCCTCCAGGTTTCGAAGCCGCTGTTTCGACGTGAGCATCACTTGCGGCCGTGTGGCCCGGACCCGGCGCAGCAGGTCATGCCGGACAGTGCCCGCCGCGAGGCCTTCGGCCAGCAGGTCCGACTGATTGAAGCCGCGCATCGCCCGCCGCGTCCAGTGGATGGGCACTGGAACGACCCGGTCGGAATCGGGGACCTGCTCAAGGACCGGCCGCATCTGCCCGGCCATGGGCTTCGCCAGAATCGAGTGGCGCGCATACTTCAACTTCTGTACCGCTTTGCCTGCGACACCGTCGTAATCCACGGCCGAGCGCAGCCAATCCAGCCGGCCCATCCAGAGGCAGGCGCGGCACTCCCCGGCGGGGCCCAGCCCGCAGCGCACGCATGTTCCCTGTACCATCGGCAGGGCGAGGGTCCGGCACGCTGCGCAGAACGGCTCTTCGGGCCGCGTCCGGCACAGAACGCAGTACCTCGGATAAAGGAGGTCGAGCGCAGCCTTAGAAAAGCGAGTCAAAGAGGTTTCGGCTTTGGTCATCCAATCGGGCGTAGTCGCGGATTTCGTATCTCTGTCCGTCAATGCTCATCACTTGCCACCTTCGCGGCGCGACCTCGTGGATGGAGTCGCGGACACCGCGAAGGTAGAAGGTAATAGGGCCGTGCTGAGTCTCCACGTCCCACCGCCACATCGAGGCCTCCTGCTTCAGCGCGGTGATACGCTCGATGGCCGGCGTGAAGTACCGGCGGTCCAGTTCATTCTCGGCCACCTCCCGGCTCTCCGGGTCCATCCCGTTTAGCGAGCGGAGGATACCGACTTCGTTTCCCGCCCCGTCTCGCAGACTGAGAAACTGGTCCGGCTCGGACAGAGGAAAGCAGCGGACGAGGCGGGCCTCCAGCAGGCATCGTTCGCCTTCGACCTCGCACCTGGGCCGCGCGCCCCGTGCGGGGTACCACATGCGCACGCGGTCCGGCTCCAGGTAGTTGATGGCGTCAAGACGAGACACGGGAGCGAACTTTCGGCCTTAATGGGGCAGTCTCCTTCCGAGGGAAGGAAAAGGGGAGGGTTTCGCCCTCCGTGCGGCCGTCCCAACAAGAGGTGCTCCGGCCCACGGGGCCGCGTCCTTTCGACAGCGAGGCAGCGATGCAGTTTGACTCCGACATCAACCCCGACCGGCCCGTGCCGGCGCTCATCGGCAATGGCGAACTGGTCACGGCCCTGGGCCTAAGCGGTTATCACGACCAATCGGAAGACCGGACGCCTTCGATAGAGACTCAGGAGTTTGTGATCGCCGGACGGCGCCTTGCCGGTCCACATCACCCGCTCATCCCGTTCGGCCGCCTCGAGAGGAGGCTTCGGATTGACGGTGCGAAGCCGATTCCGTTGGAGAGGTTCCAGGCGATTCACACCGACGCGGCGGAAGTGCGCACGCGGGTCCTCTATGAAAGGCTGCTCGAATCAACACGGACGCTGATAACGGCGCACAGGAACTGCCTCGTCGCCGAAACGCGCATAACAAACCACTCGAACAGCGACGTGCTCCTTGAGTGGGGGCTACGTTACTATTTCGGCGCGCGCGCCGAGAAACGCGTGCCGGGGGTCTCCTTTCGGGTCGAAGAGGCCGGCTGCGGCGTAGCAGTCTTCTGGGAAACGCCCGACAACCTCGGCCGTGTGGGCCTTTCAAGCGACCCCACGGCATGGACACCGATGGGCAGCGGCGCGGCCCTCGACGTGGCGCGGTCGCTCGGCCCCGGTGAAGAGATGGTGGTGTGCACCGTTATCAGTTTCAGCGACCGCATCGGGTATCAGGAACCGCTTGCGCCGGGGGAGTTGGAGGCTGAGTTGTCGGAGCACGCTGCGTGGTGGAGCGGCTTCTGGTCGCAGAGCGAAGTCGTGACGGGTGACGCTCTGGTGGACAGGTTCCGCCATGCCGCCCTCTACGCGCTGGCGTGCCAGGCGACGCCCTGGTCGGTTCCGCCGTCGGTTTCCGAGCGGCACTATGGGGCGGGGGCATTACACGACGAGTACTATCCGTTCATGGCGCTCATCTCGGGCGGATGGAGCGCACTTGCGCGGCGGATTCCTTACTTCCGGCTCTCTACGCTGCCGGAGGCGATGCGAAGAGCGCATGGGACCGGGGCGCTATACCCGTGGAGTTCCACCGAAGACGGCCGGGAGCGAGACCCGCACGGCCACTGGTACACGGAGCGGTTTCACCTGGGCCAGATAGCTGCCTGCGCCTGGACCCACTGGCTGTATGAGAGGAGTCTAAGCGACCTGGAGCAACTCTATCCGGTGATACGGGAATGCGCAATCTACTTTGAACACCACCTGCTTGTGCGCGACGACCGAGGCCGCCTGCGGACCAAGGCATGCACCGACTTCGACGAAAGCCCCGGCGCGGTGGAGGCGGGCCCGTTCACCATGGGCGCCGCGGTGTATGCGCTGGACCGCGCGTGCGAGGCGGCGCGGCGGCTGACACGCGACCGGGAACGGCGGATTGTGTGGGACGGCCTGGCGCGGGAGTTGCGGCAGAACTTTCCGGTGGACCTGGAGGAGCGGCGCTACACGCTGTTGGGCGGCAAGCCGCTCCACTCCTCGATAATGGGCTACGTAGTGCCGTTCTTCTGCGACGACGGCAGCGAGTTCGCGCAGAACAGCGTGCGGCTGGTCTACGAGCGAGCCAAGACCGAACACGGCTGGAAGCCCGGCTTCAGCGAGGAGTTCGACGGGTCGTCTTGGATGTGGACGGCCGGGCACCTGGGAATGGCCGCGGGCGTGCTGGGCGAGGCCGATACGGCCTGGGACGCGGTCCGGCGCGGGCCGCTCTCGGCGGGCCAGTTTCTTAGCCCGAACGAGCGCCTCAGCGCGGAAGGCGAGCCTATTGTGCCCTGGTTCACGACCGGGTGCGCGGCGTGGCTGGCCGCGCTGCACTGGATGTTCGCTCGGGTGGACGACACCGGCGACCATCTGCTTCCGGCGGTTCCGGAGTCTCTCGAATCCTTCCGATTCCGAGGGCTTCGCCTCAGCAGGGGAGTTTCCGCCGCAGTCAAGGTGGAGGAAGGCACTCTGATCTATCTGTCGCTGACCGCGCCCTGCGACACGCGGTTCACATTCGAGGTGCCGGTCAAGTTCGTGAAGGAGGTCTGGCCCGCCGGTGTGGGCCGCATCGTAGACCTCGAGGAGACCTGGCGCATCCAGGTGGACCTGTCGGCCGGCGAGAACACTCTGGTCGAGGGGCCCGTACGAGTCGCGCCGACGGAAGGGGGATAGGTGAGGGGCGACTGACGACTGGCGGCGGACCACCGGGAACGGCCCAGGGAAGGCGGCGAGCGGCTCAGGGAACCCGCCGAATGATTCTCCGCCCCCGCTGAACCCCGGAGGGAGTTCCCCGAACGGCGGAGGGAGTTCCCTGAGCGGCGGAGGGAGTTCCCTGAGCGGCGGAGGGAGTTCCCTGAACGGCGGAGGGAAGGCGGCGAACGGGCTCAGATCCCCCACCTCTGCGAGAAGCGAGGGATTTGATCGTCTATCGTCTATCGCCAGTCGCCAGTCGTCTATCGTCCATCGCTCCCGTCTTCCCGCCCGTTTCCCGTATCATGTGCGGTGTGGAGATCGTCGTAGTGATTCCGGCCCGGATGGCGAGTTCGCGGTGTCCCGGAAAGCCTCTTCTCGACCTGTGCGGCAGGCCGATGGTGCAGTGGGTGTTTGAGGCCGCAAGCCGGGCGTCGGTTGCGTCCAAAGTGGTCATCGCGACGCCGGACCGCGAGATTGCCGACGCCGCGCGAAGTTTCGGCGCGGAGGCCATCTTGACCAGTGCCGGCCATCGCACCGGCACCGACCGGGTGGCGGAGGTCGCGAGGCTACTGAAGGCGGATGCGTTTCTGAACGTTCAGGGCGATGAGCCGCTAATTCCGCCGGCGACCGTGGACGCCTGCGCGGCGCCGCTTCTGGACGGCCGGGCAGAGATGGCCAGCATATACGATTGGGCGGCGGAGGACGATGAGAACGATCCAGCCGTCGTTAAAGTAGTGACCGACAGTGAAGACCGCGCCCTTTACTTCTCTCGCTCGCCGATTCCATTCAGGCAGGGCGCAGATACGGACCGCGCAAAGAAGCATGTGGGCGTCTATGCATATACGGGCGCGGTGCTTGAGCGATTCGTTTCGTGGGAGCCCGCGCCGCTTGAAAAGATGGAAAGGCTTGAACAGTTGAGGTTTCTGGAGAACGGTGTGGCAATTCAGATGGCACACGCCGAGGCCGGTCCGGTGGCTGTTGACACGCCGGAGCAAGCCGAAAGAGTGCGGCAAATCCTAAGTGGGAGGGAATCAAAATGATCCATGCTATGACAATGTGCCTTGTGTTGTTGGCGGCGGCCCCGGACGAGCGAGTGGCGGTACCGCACAATCCCAACCACGGCTTTGCAATTGACTATGACGGCTCGTTCCTATTCGCGCACCCCGGGAAAGCTGAGGGCGAAGTCGTCCTTACGCGCTTCGCGCGCGACGGATCCAGACTGCGTGAAACTTTCACCTATCCACAGAAGTTCGAGGGGGTCCTCGAATTGATGCCGACCAAGCGGGGACTGGTAATCGTGGACTACGAGAGCGGTTTCGTGGGGTTGGTGGACCGCCGGGGCAAAATCGTGTGGGAGACACGAACCCGTTATCCGAACGTTGCCCGATTGGACGCGGAAGGCAACCCATGGTTCTTCTTCAATAGCGACATTGTCGGGATCAAGACGTCCGACAGCAGCGAAGTGGAACCGGTCCTGGAGGAAAGCGGTGCGGAGATCGTGCTCTTCGCCCCCGCAGACATAGCGCCGATTGGGGGGGGCAAGTTCTACCTTCTGGACCAAGAGGGCGGCATCCACCTGTTTGGAACGTCCGGCAAGGCCGCTCTGTTTGGAGAAGTTGTGGGCGGGCAGCGAATCCTCGTGTCGAAGTTGGGCGGCGTGCTGGTGTTCCGGTCCGGCACGCTGATACACGTCAGCCCTTCCGGCAAGAAGAGAAGCATCTGGCAGACGCCGAGCGACTTGCCTGCGAACATCCGTCACCTGAGCCGCGCGCCCGACGGCCGTCTCGTCATGGCGGGTTCCACTCGCGAGGGCGGGATCGTGCTCATCATTGATCCGGAGGCGGGGAGTTAGAGTTGGCCACAGCGGAGGTTGCGATTCCGGACAGCTGGATCGAACCGGAAGCGCTCACGAAACTGCTGGACAAGGTCCGGGAACAGCGCCCCCGGGCGGATATGAAACGCCTGCGCCGCGCCTATTACTTGGCAGAGACCGCGCACCGTGGACAGGAGCGCCGGACGGGAGACCCGTACATTTCGCACCCGCTGGCTGTTGCTAATATCCTGGCCGACCTGCGAATGGATGAGACCTCCATCATTGCCGCACTGTTGCACGATACGATCGAGGACACTGAAGTTACGCCTGACCGGATCCAGGCGGCGTTCAGCAAGAGCGTGCGGGACCTGGTAGAAGGCGTTACCAAGATGAAGTTCCCGCCGCCGGTGCAGGCAGAGACGCCGCAAAGGGCGGCCGAAGAGCGCGCACGGTTCGCCGAGAGCATGCGCAAGATGCTGATGGCGATGGCTGCCGACTTCAGGGTGATGGTCATCAAACTCGCGGATCGCATGCACAACATGCAGACACTTTATGCCCTGCCGAAAGATAAGCAGAAGCGCATCGCCCAGGAGACGCTGGACATATTTTCGCCGCTGGCCGCGCGGCTCGGAATCTGGCAGATTAAGTGGCAGTTGGAGGACCTCGCGTTCAAGTACCTTCATCCGGACGACTATGAGCGGGTACGAGACATGGTTGCCAAGACCCGGCAGAAGCGCGAGGAGGAATTGGCCGACGCCATGGTCAAACTCAAGGAGCGATTGGAGCAAGCGGGCCTCGAACAGGCCGAGGTGCAGGGCCGGCCGAAGCACCTTCACAGCATATATCAGAAAATGGTCGTGCAAGGCTTTGATTTCGAAGAGATTTATGACCTGCTCGGCCTACGAATCATCGTGGATACCGAGAGCGACTGCTATAAGGTGTTGGGCCTGGTTCACGAGATGTGGATGCCCATTCCCGGTCTCTTTTACGACTATATCGCCAAACCGAAATCGAACGGGTACCAATCGCTGCACACGAAGGTCGTCGGACCGCACGGAGAGCCACTGGAGGCCCAGATTCGAACATTCGAAATGCACCAGATGGCCGAGTTCGGTATCGCGGCCCATTGGCAGTATAAGCCGCGTGACAGGGGACGAGTGTCGGTGGAGGAGCAGGCGCGATTCAACCGGCTGCGCCAGCAACTGTTCGACTGGTCAAGAGACGCATTGACCGGCAGCGAGTTCCTGCGCTCGGTGAGCACTGACCTCTTCAGCGAGCAGGTGTTCACGTTCACGCCGAAAGGTGACGTTGTGGACCTGCCGCGCGGCGCGACGCCGATTGACTTCGCGTTCCGGATTCACACGGAGATTGGGCTTAAGACCGTCGGAGCGAAGGTCAATGGCCGCATCGTGAAGTTAGACAAAACGCTCGATAACGGGGACATTGTCGAGATTCTTACTCGTGGCAACGCGCAGCCGAGCGTTGACTGGCTTCGATACGCAAAGTCCGCGAACGCGCGATCGCGAATACGCGCGTTCCTGAGGCAGCAGAATCGGGAGGCGAACGCGCAGCGCGGCCGGGAAGCGCTGGAGCGCGAACTCAACGCTCTCGGTTTTGTGCCGCGACACTTCCTCGCAGAATCAAAGTTGAGCGAGGCCGCGAAAGGGCTGCGAAAGAAGGACGCCGCTTCGTTGCTCGCGGCGGTCGGCGAGGGGCTGATCACGGTCCGGCGCGTTGTGAACCGGCTGACGGTCGAGGAACGAAAGAAGGAGAAGGGTGGACGCCCGAGGCGTGCCGCCGGTGCCGCAGCAACAGTTTCAATCGGGCCGGGGGGGATGGATAACATAGCGTTTCGGCGCTCAAAATGCTGCCTGCCGGTGCCGGGCGACGAGACCGTGGGGTACGTCTCGAAGGGAAGAGGCGTGATTTTGCATCGCAAGTTGTGCCCAAACGTCGCGCCGCTCGTCTCGGAAGACCCGGACAGG
>JADFGT010000074.1 GCA_022567555.1 Armatimonadota bacterium
AAAACCATGAGCGCCAACCGGCGTCTCTCGTCCATCTTCGTCCTCTCCTTGAATGGCATCTTCTCCTACCCCCAGGGTGGAAAGGATGTCCTGACACAGAGTGGAAAGGATCTCCTGAGACCGTACACGGCGTGTTGAGGGAGTTTAGTGCTTCTGTTGCGCCGACCCTTCCACCGGGTCGGCGCGCCTCGGCCGCGACCGGTGCACCGGTCGCGGGAGCAGAAGAGCGAATCTGTCCACGACCGGCCTGCGATACCCTCAATACGGCGCGTATGGAGGGAGTTTAAGCACGGCGTATTTCGGGAGTTAAGCCTACTGCAAAGAGGCTATCAGGCCGGCGTATTTCCCGTGGATAACCGCACGCTTCACCTTTAGCGTAGGCGTCAATTCTCCGGTCTGCTGCGTCCAGCGCTCAGGGACGAGGCAGTGCCGCTTCACGCGCTCATAATCAGGAATCGTCGCGTTTGCTTTATGCACCTCCTGGCGGAACAACTCCTTGACCTCCGGGTATTCGATCATCTCTCCCTGGTGGGACGCGTCCAGGCCCTGCTCCTGGCAGAAGCGCTTCAGCGATTCGAACATCGGCACTATGAGTGCGGCGATGTACTCCATCCCGTCGCCGATCACCAACGCCTCCTCTATGTAGTGGCTCGATTTCAGGCAGGCCTCCACACCGGCCGGGGCGACGTTCTTGCCGTTGGCCAGAACGATGATGTCCTTCTTGCGGTCCGTTATCCAGAGCCGTTTCCCTTCCATACGGCCGATGTCCCCCGTGTGAAACCATCCCTCCTCATCCAGGGCCTCTTTGGTCTCCTCAGGCTTGCTGTGATAGCCGGTCATGATTGCCGGCCCGCGCGTCAAGATCTCTCCGTCATCGGCGATGCGGACCTCGACGCCGCGAACGACCTCGCCCACGCTGTCGTAGCGGCTTCTGGCCGGGTGGTTGATAGACACCACGGCGGACGTTTCAGTTAGCCCGTATCCCTGCAGAATGAGAATGCCGAACGCGCCATAAAACTCGGCCAGGTCGGGCGGGAGCGCGGCCCCCCCGCTTGCGAAAAAGCGCAGTTCGCCGCCGAAGCGCTCCCTCACCCTGCGCCCGACCAGCCGGTCGAGCAGTCCACCGAACATGCCGACGGGCCTGAAGTCGTTTTTTAGGCGGTCGCGGCCGCGCTTGAGCAGCGCGTGAAAGAGCCGCTTCTTGAATCCCGGACTGTCCTCAGCCGCCGAAGTAATCTTGTTTCGCACGCTATCCAGGAATCGCGGAACGGTGAGCATGACGGTCGGCCGCGCTGAGATAATGTCCTGCATCAAGGTCCGGAGCGACTGCGCGTAATAGATTTCGGCGCCGCAAGATATGGGCAGGAAGTGTCCGGCAGTGCGCTCATACACGTGGGAGAGCGGAAGGAAACTAAGAAACCTATCGTTCTGGTCAATGGGCAGGGCCGCAGTGACGGCGTAGCAAACGAACGTAAGCGCCCGATGGGTAAGCATTGCGCCTTTCGGCTCGCCCGTCGTGCCGCTCGTGTAGATGATGGTCGCGAGGTCATCGGGCCGCACAAGCCGGCAGCCTTCCCTCCACGTGTCCATAGAAAACGCCGTACTCTTGCCGTCTTCCAGGATTCGGTTCAACGATAGGTGGCCGTCCGGGTTGCCGCCCATGACGATGACCAGGGTTTCGAGACCCTCTTCTTGCACGGCCTCTTCCATCCTCTTCGCAAGTTTCAAATCTCCGGCGAATGCGACCGTCGCGCCGGAATCCTTCAAGATGTAGGCGATCTGCGCCGGCATCAGCGTCGGATAGAGCGGGACCACGACTGCGCCCATGGAGAGGGCGGCCCAGTCCACGAGCGCCCACTCCAGGCAATTTTCGGACATGACGGCCACCTTCGTGCCCGCCTTCACGCCGCATGTCGCCAGGCCGGCAGCCGTCCCGTGCACTCGCCGGAGCAGTTCATCGTACGTGACCGGCTGGAACTCGCGCTTCACCCTGTGCCACAGGGCCGGCTTCGATCCCCAGTGGCGGCAGCTCTCAAGCAAGAGCGCCGGCAGGGTCTGCTGTTCGGTCATGCCCCTTCCATCCTACACCTGATTCTGAGGCCAATTCGACAGGCGCGCAAAAAGACCTGCTTGAGACCTTTCCATCCGCACGCTGCGGTATGGGTCGGGAGGCGGCTCGCTCGGCTGGGTGAACAACCGGACGTAGGCTGGAATCAGCAGCAGCACGAGCCCCAGGATCACGATGAGCAGGGCGACCCTGACGATCGGGCCCTGCCGGAGCCACCTTCGGAGGCCCATTCGGGGCTGTTCGACGGGCGCGTCTATGCGATAGGCGTTTTCGGCCCCGCAATTGGGACAGACTGCGTGGGCGAAGCCCTCCTCGTCCAGCAGGGCGGTTTCGGTGGCGCCGACCCACACCGGCTCGCCGCAACGGCCGCACTGCCCGACCCAAGCCCTCTCCGCAGGCTCCATGCTGATAGATTACACCCCCAGAGAGGGCGGCGCGGGCACGTTGTCAGCTCGATGGCCACGGCGGACCCAGGAGGTCAGAGGACGTGGACAAGGTAGCGGCCGCGAATTCACTCCACACTCGCTAACGGCAAGTGACCATGTCCACGACACCTGCGGTCGCGCGCAGGACCGAGGATGGGCCTTAGGTAGAATCTCGGCGATGCACGTCCGCGATTGGGTGCGGACCCTCTCCCCGCCCGAACTGTCCTCCGGCCGACGACTCTGGCGCTCCCTCTGTTCCGAGGCCCAAGCGCCGCTTGTCGCCGCCGCCTGGCTGCGCGCGAAGCCCAAGGACCAGCGCTTTTTGATCATCACCGCCGACTATGAGCGCGCGATACAGTGGCAGGCGCGGCTGAATCTGTGCGGCGTCCCCGCCCCGGCGGTGAAGCAACTCCCAAGCGGGCAAAGCAACCTTTTCGACGACGCGCCGCCCGAGCGGGTCGCGCTCTCCGACCGCGCCTCGGCGCTGTCGGCGCTCGTTTTCGGCGAGCCGTGCATCGTGCTGGCGACGCCACAGTCGGCGCTCGAGCGCGCGCTGCCGCCGGACCGGTTCCGCGCGGCGACGCTCGACCTGAAGCGCGAGCAGGAGGTCGGCACGAATGACCTCATCGAGCGCTTGGCGGCCCTCGGATACGAACAGGAGGAGCCGGTGCGCCGGCCCGGCGGGTACAGCCGCAGGGGGGGCATCGTGGACGTATTTCCGGCGGGAGCCGAACTGCCTACGCGAATCGAGTTCTTCGGCGACGTCATTGACAGTATGCGCCGCTTCGACCCGGAGAGCCAGCGGAGCATAAAGCCCGTTGACAGCGTGCGCGTTCCGCCGATGCGGCCGGCTCTTTTCGACTCGCAGCCCGGCGACATAGCGGCGCGAATCCTCCGCGAGGGCGAAAAGTGCTCGCAGGACCTTCCCTCTGAGGCGGCGCACGAACTGAAAGCGGCGATCGAAGCGGACGCCGCTTCGCTGGAGAAGCGCGTTTTCTTCGACCGGTTGGAACTGTATCTACCGTATCTTGTCTCCGAGAAAGCCTGCGCCCTGGACTACGCGGCGGACGGCTATCTCTTCTTGGATGAGCCGGTGGAACTGGAGGCGCGCGCGCTGCGAAGCGCCGAGGGCCTGCAGCAGGCGCTGGAGCACCGCCACGCCCAGGGCGAGACGCTTTTGATGGACGCCTCCGACTTCCTGTTGCCGCCGGAACGGATGGGGGCTTCAGCCAATGTCACCGCCCTAAGCCCCCTCGACGCGACGCCGGGATGGCTGAAGACCGACGGCGAAACAGACGTGGGTTACTCGTCGCTCTCACCCTATCGCGGCCGCCCGCAAGCGTTGGCACAAGCAATAGGAAACTGGCGGGCGCAAGGCGTGCAGCTGATCATCGCAACCGACCAGCCGACGCGCGCCAAACATGTGTTGAAAAACCTGGAACTGCCGCTGACGGAGCCGGGCGAAGACGCAACACCGAATGAGGCTGAATTAGCGGGGGGGCTGCTCATACGCGGAAACCTGGCCGGCGGATTCATCAGCGAGAACAGGAAACTGGCGTTTCTTACCGACTCCGAACTGTTCGGAGCGGGACGTATTCGCATGCCGCAGCGCCGGTTCACCGAGGGCGCACCGATCGCTTCCCTGCTCGACCTGAAGCCGGGCGACCACATTGTGCACGTGCAGTTCGGGATCGGCGTTTATCAGGGCCTTGTGTCGCGTGAGGTCGCCGGAGTGCCCAAGGAGTTCCTGCGCATTGAGTACCGGCCGCCGGATACGTTGCTGGTGCCCACCGACCAACTGGATCGCATCCAGAAATACCTTAGCCCTGGAGACGCGCCGCCCACGATTCACCGCATCAGCGGCGGCGAGTGGAGCCGGAACATGCGATCGGCCAAGAAGGGCGCGGAAGACCTGGCCCGTGATCTGGTGCGCATCAACGCCAAACGCTCGCGGGTGTCACGCCCCCCTTTTGGTGAGGACACACCGTGGCAAGAAGAGATGGAGGCAACTTTTCAGTGGGTAGAGACACCGAGCCAACTCAGCACGATAAATGATGTCAAACGGGACCTGAATCGCCCGTATCCGATGGATCGCCTGGTGTGCGGTGACGTGGGATTCGGAAAGACCGAGGTGGCTGTTCGCGCGGCGTTCAAGGCTGTGCAGGCACACAAACAGGTCGCCGTTCTCTGTCCGACGACTGTGTTGTCCAATCAGCATTATCGAACGTTTTGCGAAAGGCTCGCCCCTTACCCGGTGAAAATCGGACTGCTCAACCGGTTCCGTACGGCGAAAGAGCGTCGCGCCGTTCTGGCGGGGTTGAAAGACGGAAGCGTTGACATCGTCATCGGCACGCACGCCTTGTTGCAGAAGGCGGTGGAGTTCAAAGATCTGGGCCTGGCGGTTGTGGACGAAGAGCAGCGGTTCGGGGTGCGGCACAAGGAGAGACTGAAGGACCTGCGCACGTCTGTTGATGTGCTTACGCTGACCGCCACACCGATACCGCGAACGTTGAGCATGGCGCTGATGAACATGCGGGCGATGTCGTTGATAAACGACCCGCCGCCCGGGCGACTGCCGATTCGCACCTACCTGAAACCGTACGGCGACCAACTGGTGCGCGAGGCGCTGCTGCGCGAACTTGCGCGGGACGGCCAGGCGTTTTACGTTTTCAATCGAGTTGCCGGCATTCGGCACGTAGCCGAGCGCATACGCCGCATGGTCCCGAACGCGCGAGTTGAAGTTGCGCACGGACAGATGAAGGCGGACGAGTTGGAGCCCGTGATGCTGGCCTTCTTTCACGGCGAAGTGGACGTGCTCGTCTGCACGACCATTATCGAGAACGGGATTGACAACCCGAACGTGAACACGCTTATTGTGGACGGCGCGGATCGATTCGGTCTCGCGCAGCTTTATCAGTTGCGCGGCAGGGTCGGCCGAAGCGACCGCCAGGCTTATGCTTACTTGCTCTACCGATCAGGAAAGCATCTCACGAGCAACGCATTCGAAAGGCTGAAGGCGCTTCAAGAGTTCAGCGAACTGGGCTCCGGATACGCCCTTGCGTTCCGCGACCTGCAGATCAGGGGCGCGGGCGAACTTCTGGGAGCGAAGCAGCACGGGCTTATGCAGTCAGTCGGATACGAGATGTATGTGCAACTGATAAACGAGGCCGTTGAACAGTTGAAAGAGGCATTCGAGAAGGGGGGGGAATCCGGCGCACGAATGGCAAGCGTCGAGTTTGGAGCGGGTCCTGAGTCCGTCGAACTACCGGCCTTCGAAATACCGGCCGGCGCTTACCTTCCCAAGAACTACATCGAACAGGAGAGCCAGCGGCTTTACTATTACAAGCGGCTGATGGAGGCGCGCGAAGAAAACCAGGTCGAAGCGGTGGAAAAGGACCTGCTCGACCGCTATGGCGCGCTGCCCGAACCAGCCCAGGCCACTGTGAAACTGGTTCGTCTGCGGCTGCGGGCGCGGGAACTGGGGATACGCAAGGTTGACGGCGCCAACGGACGACTAATGGCATGGCTTGAGAAGGGGCGAGAGATGCCGCTGCGCGCAGTGCACGCCCTACAGCGGCGATTCCGTGGGCGGCGCTTCCGGCCTGACATGGCGGAATGGTCTTACAAGAACGACGCGCTGGCCTCAACCGAAGAGCTGCTGAACGTGCTGGATGAAGTGATTCGGGAAGCCGCGCAGGCGCGCGCCGCGGCGCGCGCCTGAAGGATGCCGCGATCGAGGATACAGAACCACCTGTGTGCAATTCAAGTTCGCCTCCGCCGTCATGCGTCTCAGCGACACCGAATAGGCCGTGAAGGCGGGCGACCTGATGATCATTGCGTTGATGAATCGGCCCGAAGCGTGCGGCGCCTCTATCCGCTCGCGCCTACCGCGCTCGCCTCCAGCGCGGCCATTTCGCGCTCGAGCCGAGGCGCCGCGTCCTCAACCAACTCTTCCAGCACGGGATGGCTGCCGACGACTGACATCATCACTTTAGGGTCTACGGCCGTCACCTTCATGCCGCTCTCGGTCTGCTCGACAGTCACATTGCACGGAAGAAGCAGGCCCACTTCCGGCATCGCTTCCAGCGCGCGCTTCGCCATGTGCGGGTTGCATGCGCCGAGGATCGTGTACGGGCGGAAGTCGGCGTCAATCTTCTCCTTCAGCACGGCGCGGATGTCGATCTCGCTCACGACGCCGAAACCCTCCTCTTTCAGCGCCTCGCGGGTCCTTAGGAGCGTGGTTTCGAAGTCGAGCGGGACGGTAACGGAGTAACCGAGTTGTTCCATGTCCCAAATTATGGCGCAGGTTCAGCCTTGTGCACACTCCACGCGGACGAGCCCATGCAGCGCCGACTCGGCGAAGAGCGCGGCCGTTCGGTCGGCGCTGCCGAGAGTCGCATATGGCCGTGACCGCTCATGCCCTCCCGCCCTGACCCTCCCCCGCGAAGGGGGAGGGAGTCCAGGGTCTATTCACGCCATGCAAACTCGCCTGAGTTCACGCTCCAATCGGTTCCGAAGAACCCGGCCACGCGAACGCCGGCCATGCCCTTTTCCAGCGCCTCCGGCCCGATGACGATGCAGTCGGGATAGCCGATACCGGAGACAAAGTAGGGGATTCTGTCGGTCAGCCGCATCCCGGCGATTCCGGTGCCGCTTACCACGCCGACCGAGGCCACGTCGCTTCCTCGTCGCGGCCTGATGAACAAGCACGCCAGGCTGTCGCCCCTCACCAGACGTCCCCCAGTGCTGGCCGCGCCTCGGCCGACTTGCACCGGACTCTCGCCCAGCAATGCGTTCCAGGCGCCGTTTGTGTTCCTGTTGCCGTACACGATCACGTTTCGGTCCGGCTCTGCCGCGGGGTCAAAGTCGGTGTCTGGGACGACGTCAACCGAGCCGTTGCCGCGATACCAAAAAGTTTCGGCATCGTATCGCGCCTTGGCGAATGCCCAGGCGTTCTCTTCCGGTGTGCCCTGTGTGGCGTATACGAAGAGCATCCGACTTCGAAAGGCGTCTTTGAACGGTCCGTAGCGGTGCGGTCCCTTGAGCGAAGGGGGGGGCTTGCCGGCCACGGCCCAGGATTCGCCCCTGCGTTCGAGGCGGATTACCGCCTCGCCGTCCGGCCACGGCACGGCGCCCGAGTCCCAGCCATCCAACTGTAGGCTGATGGACTCTCCGGGCGGAAGGTGGCGCACGCTCAGCGACAGGCGCTCAACGTTTTCCGTCTCTCCAACAAAGCGGCGGCGGCCTGGATCGAACCGGATCTTGACGGAACTCGGCTTTCCATGACGAATCTGCGCCTCAATCGTCACCCAACGGCATGTCGCGGAAACGCCCGGATTCGCCGTAACGAACTCCACGTTTCGCACGCTCTCCAGCGGCGGGATTGCGCGTCTGGCAAAAAAGTCAAACATAGGCGCCCAATCCACGCAGTCGGTGCCGGGCTCGTCGGAAGAATCCCACCAGTGTCCCGCGCCGGGCTGCTCGTGCCAATCGAAGTCGCGATGAAACTTCGCCAGTTCCTCGCGCATCCTCCGCGCCTGGCCCGGCGGGACGTTGTCATCCTTTTCGCCGTGCAGGATGTAAACACCGTGGTTCAAGAAGTTGCGGGCGAGGGCGAGCGTGTCGCTTGGGCTCACCGCCCTCTTCAGAATCGCCTGTACCGGGTCGTCCTCGTCGAACCCCACCGCTCCCGCATAAGACCAGAAACTTATCCATCCTGCGCTCGGGCCGATGGCCGCGAAACGGCCGGGGAAAGTGACTCCCAGATGCCACGCCCCGTGCCCCCCCATCGAGTGGCCGGTCAGATAAACACGGGAAGGGTCGGTCTTCAGCGACTCCTGCGCGAGCCGCATGACCTCCAGCGTGTCGAGCCGTCCCCAATCCTCCCAATCGAACCCGAACGGCCGCCGGTTGGTGGGCGCGACGATGTGCGCCCAGGTTTTTGAAGAGTAGGCGCTCGCCTGGCCGAGCGCCTCGACACCCGCTCCGTGACAAGTGATGACGAGCGCAGGGGGGGGCGCATCGGAAGTCAGCGGCCTAGCCGGATTGACGGCGTAATACTGCACGCTGCCGTCAATCGCGCTAATGAAGGTTCGCTTGTGAACATCGGTTGGGCACCGGACACGCAGCCCGACTCTCGCAGATGAAAGCGGGGGGCCTTCATCGGCGAGCAGTTCGAGGTTTATGTCCACGCTACCGGGCTCGGAGTGAAGCGAAGCGGGAATTCGAAAACCGACCTTCCGGACCGAAAGCGGCGGGATGAAGGGTACGGCCGTGGTCTGCGAGGGGCCTTCCTCCAGTCTCGCGGACAGGCGGAGATCGCGGAGCGGACTGTCGGTCGCATTTATCACTACCACCGCGCCCCAGACTTCCTTCTCTTCTCCAACTATCAGGTCGGGAAGCGTTGCGTCCCGCGTGTTGAACATCACCGGCGCATCCGGAACGACTAACTTCGCTCGAAAGCGACCCCGAAAGCAGTGAAACAGGAAATCGTTTCTGCCTTTCTTGAGCAACACGGGCACGCGGACGAAGCCGGTCTGATAAGGGTCTCCATAACGCGGCTCTCCGTTTACGTAAACGGTGCTGTGCGCGACGGCGTCGAGGATCATAACCCTTTCGCGCAGAGAATCAATGGCGACATATGCGTAGCCGCCGCGAAACCCGTTGTGTGCGATCCAGCCGTTATCGGCGGCCATGGCTGTGGCCCATGTGCGCGATTCCGCGCCCTGTACTTCGACGGCGTCGCCTTCGTGCGGAGGTTCCCACGTTCCCGCGACGATCTGAGCCTCGATCGCGTCCGTATGCACCGGCCTTCGCCCATACTGTCCGACCGACGGAATGACCAGGGCTTCGCGAAACTCGATTTCTTGCGGCGCTCCGTGCGCCCCCGAACCCACTCCCACGAGCAATGCGGCAACCAGCGATGTCATGCGTTCAGCCTCCTTTGGCGACCGACGGCCGCGTGTTATCCTTCCGTTTCTATCAGGATTGTAGCGGGTTCGTTCAGCCCGACGACCGTTCCCTCTTCCGCATTGACCTCAAACTCATAGGGCTCCAGTTTGCCGTCACGCCATGCAACACGGATTCTAACCGCGCCGCCTTCCACCCGCGTCTCTTCGACCTGGTCAGGGTTCTGCATGAAGAGCGCCACGGCGACCGTTCCCCCTGCCGCCGTCTTCGTTCCCTTCAGCAGAAGGAGCGCCTCCGAATCCCCACCGCCCGAGCAACCGGCAACGAACAGAACGACAAGAGCGATGGCAAGACGAGTCGGCATGCGGGGATTGTGCCACACCAGCGCTCAATCACCGAACCCGCAGCACGGCGGCGCCGCGTATTTCGTCCGTTTTCAGTTTGATGAGCGCATCGTTCGCCTGCTCCAACGAAAACTCCTCCACATGGGTGCGAATCGGGATTTCGGCGGCCAGCCGCAGAAGTTCGCGCCCGTCCGCCCTTGTGTTCGCGGTCACGGAGGTAAGCGTCTTTTCCTCAAAAACGTGGGAGGCGTAGTTGAGCGAGGGGATGTCGCTCATGTGAATGCCTGCGCAGGCGAGCGTGCCGCCTTTGTCGAGCGCTTCGAGCGCCGGCGGCACCAACTCGCCGACGGGTGCGAAGACAATGCTTGAATCCATCTTGACCGGCGGACCCTCATACGCCTCCCCGACCCAGGCCGCGCCCATCTCGGCAGCCAGGTCGCGATGTTTCTGGCCGCGCGTCATCACGAAGACCTCGCAGCCGAAGTGCATTGCGATCTGAATGACTATGTGGGCCGAAGCGCCGAACCCGTATAAGCCCAACCGCGAACCCGGCCCTGCGCGCGAACGGACGAAGGCGCGGTAGCCGATGATTCCGGCACACATGAGAGGCGCGGCCTGCAAACTCGGAAGACCTTCGGGGATCGAATACATGAAGTCCGGCAGGCCGACCGCTACCTCGGCGTAGCCACCGTCCGCGTGATAGCCCGTGAAAACCGGCGTGTCACACAGGTTCTCGTCGCCGCGCTCGCAATAGGGGCATGAGCCGCACGATGAGCGCAGCCACGCGACGCCGACGCGCTCGCCGGTGTCGCGGCGCGTGCCTATGACCTGGTGGCCCGGAACCACGGGGTCTTTGCGCACGGGCAGGTCTGCCTCGATCACGTGCAGATCGGTCCGGCAGACGCCGCACACCTCGACGTCAACGAGCACGTCGCCGGGGCCGGCCGCAGGCTCCGGAATGTCGGTCAGTTTCAGCGGCCGCTCCTGGACCGGCGCGCGCCTCGTACAGAGCATCGCTTTCATCGCGATGACCGATTGTGGAACAAAGCGCCGCCCTCGTTCTTCTATCAGGCATTCGGCCTTCAGGGCCGAGGAGACCGCCGCAAGGCGGCTCATCTTAGAGGAGGCAAGGAAGACGATGAGATTAGTTGCTGCCATTAGCATCCTTCTGCTCACACTTCTCGCCAGCGCCGCCGCCGCTCAAGACGAGCACGGCGCAACCGGATCCGAGGTGTTCTCAACGAGCACTCCCGGCGGCGGCGGTCAACTGCAGTCGCAGGGCGTGAACGGAGAAAAAACGCCCTGGTTCACCAGCAAGAGTACCGCCGCGCTGCCCGGCGTGGTCAACGTCGTGGTGACCTATTACCACTGCGAGGCGTGCCGCGACAAGGCGGTCGAAGAGGCTAAGAAAGAGAAGGAGCAGGAGAAAGAAAACGGGGATCAGGACAAGAAGAAGAAAGACGACAACAAAAAGGACGAGCCGCCCCCGGGCGAGTCGATCCCATCTTATGATCCGCGTTTCTGGGAATATAAGGGCGGAAAGTTAGTGCCGAAAGGCAGCGGTACAAAGGATGACCACTCCCGATGCCCGAAACCGCCTCGGTTCGAATGCGGACAGCATTACCTCTGGTGGCTGGAAAACCACAAGCACGTTTCTGGTTCTTCATCGGGCAAGAACCGCCCGGGTGACCAGGATCAGATTGACACCGAGATTATCGAGATGGAGCTGAGAGGCGCCGATGGGCCGAAACAGCAGTCCTTCAATCCATCTCCGGGCAAGATGATAATGACCGGTACGGTAGTCGCCGGCCGGCCGGCGACGGTGACGGCTCTAAACCCCGACGGAACGGTCGCTGCCGGAGTCGTGCTCGCAATCTCGAACGGCGAAGAGGTCACGACGGTCGAGACGGACGAGAACGGCCAAGCCACGTTTACTGCGCCGCAAGAGGGCGACAGCGTGACCGTAGCGCTGGTCGGCGCGGCCGGCGTTGCGGCAACTGCATGGATCTGGGACTCTCTCACCGCAGACCGGGTCATGCTGCATGCTCCGACGTACGCCCAGGTAGGACAGAAGATCGCGCTGACCGGCGCAAACCTTCCCCCTGGCGCCGAACTGTTCGTAGACGGAGAACGAGTGCCCGTTCTGGCATCCTCTCCCACCGGTTACGTTGCGCTGCTGTCCGAGGACCTGGAGCCGGGCGCTCACAGCGTCGTGGTGGCGAAATACGGACAGGTCGTGGCAGCGCAATCGTTTGACGCCGTGCGCCTAACGCTCGACACGAGCAATCACACGCTCGTGACCGGCGAGACTGCGACACTCGACGTTCGCGTAGACGGCACGGACCGGCCCGTAGCGATTCATGCCGGAGTGCTCACGCCTAACACGATTGCGTTGGTGGGTGAAGCGGCCGACGGCATGATCGTCAGTTCGGGCGGTGATCCTAACATTGCGCAACTTCCGGTGCGTGCCGGCATGCCTGGTGAGTTCGCCATCCCTCTGCTCTTGGATGCGCAGGCGGCATGGGGCGTTGCGAACGACCTGTTCTCCCTCCCGGCCGTGCAAGACGAACATTGCGATAAGTACCGAAAGCAGGCGGACAAACTCGACAAGGAAGCCGGCAAGTTGAGACAGGATGCGAAGGAACTTGACGAACTGGCGAGAGAAGCCGTCAGAGGCAACGGACCGAGCAATCTGAAGGAACGGGCCGACAAAGCGAAGCAGGCCGCCGAAAAGCGCGCTGACAAGTTGGACGACCGTGCCAAGTCCTACGAGAACAGGGCCCAGTCGTACGCAGGGCAAGGCAGGACCTCCAAAGCCAATCAGGCCAGAAGCAACGCTCAGAAATATCGCAAGGCGGCCCAAGACGAGCGAGCTAAAGGGGCAAATAAGGCGAAGGAACTCGGACAGAAGGCTGATAAAATGAAGAGCGAAGGAGTTCCGGACGACGACCCCAAGACATCAAAAAACGAAACGAAGGCAGCCGCAAAAGCTCTCAAGGAAAGAGCAAAGGACATGAGAGCAAGCGCCAAGCAAAAAGAAAACGAGACCAAAGAACAGCGAAAGCAGTATCGCGACTGCCTCAAGAAGCACAAGCGGTAGGACCGGAAACTCCAACTCCTTCAACACACAGTGTGTCGAGGGAGTTGGAAGAGACGCCGGAAACGGTTAGGTTTCCGATTCGTTCCAAAACGAAAGGACGAGGCCGCAACGGTCCCAACACTCAAAGACGAGGTGGGGCCGCTTGCGGCCTATGCACCCGAGCCTCTAACTCCCTCAACACGCGGCGTGTTGAGGGAGTTAAACTGTTTCAACGCGGCGTGTTGAGGGAGTTAGATCGCGACCTGCTGGCGCACTTAAGGAGTCGCATCCGAAACGGCGAGCGCCTCGTCCTCTGCCTTTTCGATAGCCTCCCGGATTCGAGGGTCGTCAGAGCGGTGAAACTCTTCAGGCGTTGTATCGGCCAGCACCTCGCCCTCGAACATGAATACAACACGGTCCGCCACGCGCATCACAGAATGCAGATCATGGCTCACCACTACGCTTGTCGTGCAAAGTTCCTTACCAATCTCTCTTATCAATGAATCGATCGAATATGCCGTT
>JADFGT010000075.1 GCA_022567555.1 Armatimonadota bacterium
TCGGTGACAAGGTTTGGAGCGAGCCCGAGGCTCGGCTCGTCCATGAGCATCATACGCGGCTTCGCCATCAGCGAGCGGCCGATGGCGAGCATCTGTTGTTCGCCGCCGCTCAGAGTGCCCCCCCTTTGCTTGATGCGCTCGCGCAGCCGGGGGAAGATCTCAAAGATGCGCTCCATGTCGCGATCGATCTCGCCGTCCCTTCGGCAGAACGCCCCCAAGCGCAGGTTTTCGGCCACCGTCATGTCGGTGAAAATCCTCCGGCCCTCCGGCGTCTGAACGATTCCCATCTGAACGATCTCGTGAGCCGGGCGCGCGCTGATCTCGTTTCCCTCAAACCGGATGCTGCCTTCGCGCGGCCTGAGCAGGCCGGAGATTGTGCGCAACAGCGTGCTCTTGCCCGCGCCGTTGCTGCCGATTATCGAAACTATCTCGCCCTCTTCCACCTCGATGTCCAACCCTTTCAGAGCGTGGATGGCGCCGTAATAAACGTGAAGGTTCGCTATCTTGAGCATGGCTAAGGCAGGCTCCCGACGAACAACAGGTGAACGTCCACGACTATCGCGGTATTCGGCGGAACGCGTACGCCGGGCGGAGGCTCCGGTCCATACGCCTGAGACGCCGGGATGATGAGGCGGCGCTTGCCACCGACTCTCATGCCCGACAGCCACCGCGGCAGGACCTCAACGATGTCTGTCATGAACCCTTCTGTCCCCAACTTGAACCGCTTGCGCGGCTCGCCCGGTCGCATGTTCGTGGCAAACACGAACCCTCCGATGTCGTCCGGGTCCGAGCCGTCCGGCAACATGGCGCAATAGTTGACTGTGGCGTACTTCTCCAGTTCGATCTCCGGGCCGTCGCCCAGAACCAGGTCCACGATCTTCAGTTCGGTGATTCCAGCGGAGCGCCGTGCCACGAGTTGCAGGTCCGGCTCCGGGGGGCCGACGCAGGCCTCCACCGGCGGCACCGGTATGCTCTCATCAGGCGGCACCGCCTTGGCCGCGAGCCGCGTGGCGGTGTCCTGTGCGGCGTCCCCGAACGTCTTTGGCTGGTTGCAGCCGAAGGTAACAAGCGCGAGGGCGAGGAGGGGCAGCCGCTTCATGCCGGTAAGGGTACCTCGCGGGTAATCTATCGCTCCCGACATGAGCAGGCGCGCTTCATCCAAACGCGGCGCTCCGACCATCGTGAATCGCCGGGCGCGGCATGATTACGAGATCCTTGGTTCCTATGAAGCCGGCATCGTCCTGGAGGGCTCCGAGGTCAAGAGCGTCCTGAACGGCGAGGTCTCACTCGCCGGCGGATTCTGCCGCGTGATGGACGGCGAACTATGGCTGATGGACGTGGACATCGCTCCGTATGAAATGTCCTCGCCGCCCCGGCCGGATCGCCGCCGGACGCGCAAACTGCTGATGCACAAGCGAGAGATAGAACTGCTTCGGCGGAGGTCCGAGGAGCGAGGACTCACCCTGATCCCCACCAAGGTCTACTATCGCGGCCGGCGGGTGAAGGTCGAGGTGTCGCTGGCGCGCGCCCTGCGGAAGTATGACAAGCGCCGGCAGATCGCCGAGAAAGAGGCGCGCCGCGAAGCGGAGAAACATGCGAGACGGTAGACAGTGGGGCATGCGGCCGTTATATGAGACGTACTTTACGCGCCCCGACCCCCTTTGGCTGGTTCCGGTTCCACTTCGTGTCGCAACCCGTTAGCCGCCGACCCGAAAGGGGGGGGGGCGAAAGGTTTTCTGTGCGTGGGCAGTGATGGGGACGACACCCTCGACAAAGGGGTTTGCCGAGGGATTCAAAAGGACGCGCTTTAGGGCGTTACGTAGGCCGACTAAGCGTGTGAGTGAGACGAATGCCCGTACCTGGATCTGCACCCACGCCGTCCATCTCCAATCGCGTACTCTACGCGCGAGTGCATCGGCCGCGCTGAATCTATTTGCGCCTATGACTTTCCCCAGCAGCCTCGCCGCGTCCAATCGGAATTCAGGATTATCGTCATCGAGGAGTTGAATTAACACTCCCACTACTTCTTCTGCCTGGTATCCTATCCTTAGGATAGCCGACAGCGCGTACCGACGGACATTGTAGTCTTCTGACGGATCGGCCAGCGCCTGGATGCAGAGTGGAAGATCTGATTGGTAAGACTCGTCCACCAGGCCCAGAAGGTCTATGACATCGTACTCGGCCAAGATGTCCTCCGTCGATATTTCTGCATAGTTTTGGCTCCAAAACTCATGAAGGAAGTTGAGAACCTGCGTGAGCCGCACTCGAGGCGTCTCTTTACCTTCGCAGAATCTTTCGCGCACGTCCATGCAACTCACACAAGCTCCTCAAACGCGAGACCTTCAGGCCACCTCTTTCCATCCGTCGGCAAACTCCTTCGTCGAGGGTGTTCTTCCAGCGGTCGGCGCATGATTCTCACCCATCCTTGCATACGCTCAGCCTCCGCCGCGAGGCGGCGGCCTCGCGGCGCGCGGGGGTCTATGCGCCAGACCGATGCCAGCAGCCCTTCGCAATGCACTTCAGGGACACCCCATCCACCGCGTCTCGGCCCGGGTTGATCGCTGAAGACCCAAGACCGGCCACGGAGACCGCGAGACCCAGGACGCCGGGACGCTGCGAGCACCACGGAAATCCCGGCACGGCGCCGGGCGGCAAGCCGAATCCTGTGAAGGGTTCCCAGGAAGGACGGCGAAACCTTCATTACCCCGACCTATGAAACTGCCTGACAAGTTGACCCGAAAGGAGGCCGCGGCCGCGCTCGGCGTCTCCACCAAAACGCTCGCCATCTGGGAGAAGCAGGGCAAGATTGAGCCGCCCGAGCGGGACTGGCGCGGCTGGCGCATGTATGACCCGGAGGTCGTGGCCGACATGCGCCGGAAGATGCTCGGCGGCGACGAAAAGGCGCAGCCCAGCCTGGCGCTGCCCGGAATGGAGATGAGCGCCCGCAACCGCCTGACCGGCATCATCAAGGAGATGAGCGGCGACAGCGTTCTGTGCGAGGTGGTGCTCGAACTGGCGGACGGCCAGGAGATCGTCAGCGTGATCACCCGCAACAGCATCAGGCGCCTCGGCCTGAGGGTCGGCGACCGGGTCACTGCGATCATCAAGTCTACAGATGTGATGATCGCCCGCTGACGCCCCCGGCGGGTCCCCGCTCCGGCGCGACCGGATTCCGTAAGCGGCCTCGATTCAGCGAGGCCCTACTACTCTTCTATGCGGCTGAAGTGGACCACGGAGACCAGATGCTCCGGCGATATCTGCTCTCCATAGATTCGCGAGAGGAGATTGCACACGTCCTGCGCGGTGCGGTAGTCAGGGTTCTCCCGCTCGATCTCCCTGCGGCTGAGTTCGCCGATGGTTTTCACGTCCACGCGGTCAATGATTGCGGAGTAAAGCTTCTGCCTGCGGCCGAAACGCTGCCCTACCGTCACCCACACGATCTCTCCCGGCCGGTACTTGTGGGTCTTGTCGCCCAGGCGGATGGTGACCGTCTTCCGGTTGGTCTGCAATATGTGTAGGTACAGGTCTGAATAGAAGTTGATCGCGTACATTCTGCCCTTGCTCTTCGTGCGGGCCGTCGCCCGCGCCCATTGTAGTTCCATGTCCGGCCCAGCGGTCCTTCCCGGCCTGTTCCGGGGCCGGGAGCCTGCGAAGCCCCGGCGTCCCGAAGCCGTCCGGGAAGGTCACGGCGGCGGGTTCGAACTGCTGGGTTCCGACGATGACACGCAAACTGACGGTGCTCGCCAAAGAGGCGTTCGAGGCTGAGGAGAACCGGGGCGCGGTTTAACCCGGCGCTGATGTATGACCTGCGCCGCCGTGGCGGTAGACTCGGGGCCGAACGCCCTGCATCGGCAGCGGCGAGTCGACTGCGGAGACGCTGGACGTGAGGTGAGGCAGATGTTGTTGCTGATTGCGCCCGTTTTGTGCGCCGCGCCGCTGCTGTGCGCGGCCGGTCCCGCCCTCGGAGACGATCTGCGGCCGGGGGACAAACTGCCCGACTGCAGCAAGATCCCACTCCTTCCCATCACCGCCCCGTACCGGCCTGCGGCGCACGACGTGGCTTCGTTGGAGGACATGCTGCACGCGGACGGCGTTGTGATCGTACATTTCACGTCGCCGCGCCCGAGACGCCCGGACGTGTTCGAGATTGCGCTCGTCGAGGAGGTGTCCGCGTTGCAGAAGGCCGCCCAAGGCGTGCCCTATCCGTGCACTCCGGTGGCGGTGCTGCCGTTCGGCGAAAAGGGCCGGGCCGACGCGGCGATTCTTCTTGCAGCGGGCGGGGAGAGGCCCTGGGGCAACGCGCGCATATTCTATGAGCCGACCTATCCGCGGCCCGGGCTGTACCGCACGTTTCGTCCCGGATCGGGCGGGCTGGGCGACAGGGAGATAACAACTCCGTGGACCTACCTCATCGGGCCGGGCCGCGCGATCCTTGCAATGAGAAGCCCGGACGATGCGGAGGACCTGTACGCGTGGCTGCAACGGAACCTGCCGAAGAAGGTCGTCGCCGTTCCGAAGGCGCCGATCACGAACGTGTCGCTGCCGGACAGGGACACCTGGGTGTGGCCGACGTTTCGCCGCACGGCGCAGGGACAGGCCGCGGCCGTGCGGCTGCCGGACACGCTGCCATACACCTATCTCGCGTGGCAAGCGAGAATCGGGCGCACGTTCGCGTCGCCGGTCGTCGTTGACGAAACCGTTTACGTGAACACCGATTCGAGCGGACTGCGCGCCGTCGCACTCAAGACCGGGCAGCCTCTGCTCGCGTTTTCGGCCGGCCCATCGTGGTGGAGCTCCCCGGCCGTCGCGGGGCCTTACGTGTATGTCTCGTCTTCGAAAGGGACACTGTTCTGCCTCGACCGCGCAACGTTCAGACTCGAATGGAAACGCGAGCTCAACGGGCTCATCACGTCTTCGCCCGTCATCAGCGACGGCGGGCTCTACGTGGGATCGCGGAACGGCGCGGTTTACGCGCTCGATGCGGCGAACGGAGAACTGCTTTGGGAGTTTCAGACGGGCGGCGAGATAAGCTCGTCGCCCTCGGTTGCCGGCGGTTTGGTGCTGATCGGCTCGGGCGACCGCAGCCTTTATGCGATTGACCAAAAAACGGGCGCCGAGAACTGGTCCTTCGCCACGGGCGGCCCCGTGGACTCTTCGCCGAGCGTCGTTGATGACGAGGTCGTCTTCGGATCGTTCGATGGAAACGTTTATTCCGTTTCGCTGTCGGACGGGACGCTGAATTGGCGCTGCGAACTCGAGGGCTGGGTCCATTCCTCTCCCGCCGTCGGCTCGAACACGGTCTTCGTCGGCACCGTCGCCGTGCGGCAAGGCGAAACGCCGACCTTCAACTGGATAGACCGAAGGACAGGAGAACGAAAGGGCAGTTTCGTGATGCCCGATGCGATCTATTCCTCTCCGACCGTCTGGGGCGATGCCGTCCTCGTCGGCTGCCGCGACTATCATCTCTACGCGTTCGACCGGAACATGAAGCAGACGCAGCCCCTTTGGACTTTCCGAACGAGGAGTTACGTGCACGCGTCGCCGGTCGTTGTCGGCGACACCGCACTGGTTGCGGGGTTCGACGGAAACCTGTATGCTCTCCGGCAGCCGAAACCGATTCGCGTTTGGTCCGAATCCGACGTCGTTCCCCGATGGTTCATCGCCGCGCTGGCCGGACAACTTCATCGTGAAACGGCGGACTTGATAGAGCGCGCCGCGCGCGGCGACGTGGGCGATGAACTGCGCTTGGGCTCTTTCGACGCTCTGTTCGAACAGATTCGCGCGCGGGTCTCGAGGCCGGAGCCGCCGCCGAAAGCGTTGCCCCGCGACGTGCCATCGGACCTTCCCGGCGCGGCCTTCATCGAATACGCGCTCACGGCCGGCCTGCTCGCCGGCTACCCGGACGGCACTTACCGGCCGAACGACCCTTCGACGCGTTACCAATTCTCATTCGCGCTCTCGTCGGTGCTGGGTTCGGTCATCCGCCCCGATTACGCATGGCGCGTCCTTGGAGAGCGGGGAGCGCCGTCTGCCCAAATAGAAGTGCGCATCGTACCGCCGCCGGGGGGGGCGCGCACGGTCCCCGGCGACATCCCCCGGCGTCACTGGGCCTATGGTTCGCTGTCTCAACTCGCCGGACTCGGACTCCTTCCGGTGGACGAAGAGCGGCTCTTCAGAGGAAACCGGGTCGTGACACTTTCAGACGCCGCCGAGCAGTGGAACCTGCTGGCCGGCGCAGTGCGAGTTATTCGAATGAAGTAAGTTCCGGCGGGTGGGATGGGATGGAATCCCGTCCGGAGGGCTGGGACCGCCGAGATCCGGAGAGTGACGCGAGAACTGCCCGTGCGAGTGAACGAGGCGTTGAAGACTGGCATCACCACGGCCACCCGCCCGAAGTCTCCAGGCGCGCTCTTATGCCTTTTCGTACAGTGGCTGGTACAACATCACCTCGAAACCGCCGGGCACCTCGAAGGAAGTGACCAATCCAAAACCCTCGTTCTTGATCTCCTGCTTGATCACAACGCCCTTGCCCTTCAGTTCCTCGACCGTCTTATGGATGTCGTCGCAATAGAACGAGATGCTGTGAGTTCCGGATGGCGTGTTATCCGTTCCTTCGGTGGGGTGTACGCCCATGTCGGCCTCGGGCACCTCGAAGATGAGCCATCCGTCGCCCACGTCCGTCGCGGGGAGGCCCAGTTTATCGCGGAGAAATGCCCGCAGCTCCTCCGGCTCCGACGAATAGAACATGGTGTGAACGCCTTTGATCATGGGATGCCGATTTTAGCCCGTGCCGCCGGGCATTCTGCGCTACTTCTGCGTCCGGTTGACCGCGTCTAACTGCAGCTTATGCCCTTTCGCGGCAAAGTAGTGCGGAATGTCTGTCATCGTGATCACGTGGTCGGCCTCGACACAAGATTTGCAGTGGGATTCCAGGAACGCGTTCCGTTTGGTGGTGCATTGGCCGACCAACGTCTCCCAAGGTTCATGGGTTTCCGCAAGTAACGTCATCCGCTTCGCGTTTTTATCGAACTGACCCCCATACGACACGCCGAGAAGGAATTCGTCGGCAGTTGCCGCGTCCGGGAACGCTGAGTGCGCCGGGAGGTCCGGCCCGATGGAGTCCTTGCGAATCTGCGCTTCGTATAGGGTTTCGCCCGCATCTGAGCGCATGACAATGCTCCACGCCTCCTCAGTTTGAGAGAGCGAGATATCCCGGACGTTGAATCGAATGCCGCCGGTCAGGGCGCCGACCCTTGCAGGCATCCGACTATCTATGTTCGGCTCCAGAATCAGAACCGACCGCCTCCTCTTCCCGTCCGGAAAAGGCAGCTCGGCCATCGTCCGGAAAATGAGATAGTTGAATCCGAAGCCAAGGGGCGCGGGTGCAAATGAGGGACGCATCTGCTTGACGTTGACAAAGCAGGCAGACACCCATGCCATGTTGCGCCAAGTGCACAACTCACCGCCCGGCGGGACGAAAGAGCTGAGCGCCGCAGGCGCGACGGGGTAGCTTATGAGGAAGCGCCGCGCAACGGTGCCGATGAAATGGAAGCCACGCAACCTGGCAGTCGGCTCAATGTCGAAAGAAGTCGCCATCACTGTTCACCTGCGGCCGCCTCGGCACGAGGGGTTCTCCGGTGTGTACTCGGAGCCCGCACATGGCCCGCGTCGGCACCCCTCGGGTCTCTGGACCGCTGCCATTATACAGCATGCGGGAGTGGGCATCTGTTGCCCGGTGACAAAGGCGCGGCAGGTCTCCGCCCATTCAGGGACAAGTCACGCGGGCAGCATGACCCGCAACCGGACGAAGGTTGAGTTGTCCGTGCCGCCCGTTATGTCAGTCACTCCGCCCGGCCACCCGGCTGCCCTCCCGTGCCAGTCGTCAATCGGCAGTCGCCAGTCGGAGCGCGGCAGTCGTCAGTCGGAGTCCGGCCTTTGCAGGTCCCCGATGTGCACTTGCAGGTCTCGGACATTCCCTTGCAGGTCTCCGATATGCACGTGTAGGTCGCCGACATACACTTGCAGGTCTCCGATATGCACGTGTAGGTCCCCGATCTACACTTGCAGGTCTCCGGCATACACTTGCAGGTCTCCGATATACACCTGCAGGTCTCCGATATACACGTGTAGGTCTCGGACATTCCCTTGCAGGTCTCGGACCTGCAAGGGAATAATTCAAATATTCCCTTGAAGTGTTAACGGATTCCCTTGAATATCGCCGGAATCCCTCTGACTCTCGGAGACTACTTGAGGTTTCACGTTCAAAAACCTCAAGTAGGGGCCGAATCGGAGTCGTTTCTGGCCAAACGACCGGCTCGGGCCACCGTGATCATGGCCCTGATCCGCTTCGTCCCGAAGGACAAATGGACCGACGACGGCCTCCGCGACCTCCGGGCCCGCCTCACCCGCGGCCTGACGACTGAGAAGCCGGAGGAATGGCCCAGCCCCCCAGGTGACTCGCCGCGGGCCGCCGTTCGGCAACCGCCTATCGTCAACCGGTAGCGGACCCTCGCCGAAATCCCCCTGAATTTAGGAGACTTCTCGAAGGCTTGAGGTCGAAATCCTAGAGATATCAACGATGCGCTACGTAATCTGAGCCCGTCTGAGACAATGGTTCCTGTCCCGTTCACTTCAGTCGAGCGGTTCCAGCTGATAGCAGACCCGTACCCGACGTGTGGAAAGACGGGCCGCAGGGCTTCGTCCTTATCCCCGATTTTGACGACGCATAGCCTCCACGCCGTTCTCTATTGCCGCTGGGTCGGGACTTAATTCGTTCCATTCCGACCAGAAATCCTTGGTTAGACTCAATGGCTTAACCCGAGGCTTGTGAAGTTGCACGCGAGAAGGCAGAAGCACCGCGTCACCCAGGATTAGCGCCTCGCCCACGTCCAGCAACGGAAGCACATCGGTTATCGCTGCCATGGAGTCCGGCATCACACTCTTAATGGCCGACTGGTCCTGCACATTTGTGAGGCGGAGGACGATGAAATTATTGCACTGACTTAGGATTGTTCGGCTGACATCGGACGGGCGTTGGCTTGCAACGAGGATTGACAGGCCGTATTTGCGTCCTTCCTTGGCGATCCGCTCAAATGACTCCAGGGCGCGCCGGCTGGGGCTATCCGCCTCGCCGCGAACTGGCAAATACTGGTGTGCCTCATCGCATACCAGGCAGACAGGGGTGCGGTGTTTAGGCTTCATCCAAAACTGGATGTCGAATACCAGACGGGCAAAAACCCCTGCGACGATGGGAAGAACATCGCTCGGTACTTCCGACAGGTCTAAGATCTTGATGCCAGGCCTTTCGCTATCGCTCCCGAGAAGGCGTTTTGCCAGTTCGGGCAACCAGTTATAGCTTTGTGCGTCCTTGGGTGGACTAAACATGAATCCGTAACGCCGATCGACTATTTTTGCCTTGAATCGGGAAATGAAACGGGTTAACTTTCCATTTAACTGGCCCTTAACGGATCGAGACCCGGCACCCGGCACCATCTCGGTATCCTTTTGTTCTAGCTCGGCTAGAACGGCATCGAGATCGTACGGGATCGGCGAGTCCACCGTAAAAGTTGCTCGAACGTCTTTCTTGTTGGCCCCCTCAAGGAATGCATCCTTGTGTCTGCGCACCAGATCTGTGAAGACAGCAGCCTGGTTTGGCGCGTTCTGATCTGAACGATCGAGCAGCATCGAAAGCATCTCCTCGCGATTCAGGAGCCAATAAGGCAGGAAGATAGTGTTGCCGCTTGGGTAGGTCAAATCGCCGGGGCCGGCAATTCGCATCTGGGTAGCGTAGCCGTGTTCCCCTTTGCAGAGACTTGAGTACTCACCGTGCATATCTAGTACGATGAGGTTCGGATAACACAGGCTCTTAGCCTTCTCCAAGAGTAGTGCAACCGTCCAGCTCTTACCGGCACCTGTACTTCCGAGAATGGCCGCGTGTCGCTGAAAGAAACGATTTCCGTCTGCGACGGCCCGGGCGCTGGGATCAATGACATAGTGTCCGAGTTCGAGTTCCACTTCCTGCGCGATGCCGCCAGACAAGGTTCCCATGAAGGCAGACAGGTTCGCCCCTTTGAGGATGTAGCAAGCGCTATCAATCTGAGGGCATGACTTTGCACCTCTCTGAAACACGGGTCCCGAACCGCCGCGATCCGTCCAGTATGTGCCCACCAGGACGCCCCGAATGTTGTCTTTCAGATCCTCAGGCTCTAAGGTTTCTTCGATTGCTTCTGTACCCAGAACTTCGAACTCCTCACCGGGAAGCCGCGTGATCCTCTCTACTATCGCAATCAGAAACTGGTGCCCTATCGAACCTTGAATCGCAAGGAGGTTTCCGACGATGACGTTCATGAGTTCGTCATGGTCGTCCACATTTATAAAGGCACGGGCAGTATCTACGGCCGTCACGCGTCCGATTGGGTTGACCCCATCTAAGTTGATTGGCTGGCTAGGCATTTCCTATCACTTCCTTGCAGTATCCGGCAAGCGTCCACATATCCTCGGGCAGCCAAGCAGGCTCCTGACCGCCGCGATGGACCACAGTTACTTTACGCTCGTCCACTCGACCCTCATATAATGCCAGGACGGACTCGTTCTGCATTAAGAGTTGCAACGCATTCTCGGTGAGGACCTTCGTCATGAGAACAACGTGTTTATCCGTGGTGAGGCCAGGGCACCACCGGTGTTCAAGCTGGTCATCGTTGAATCCGTACCCGATCGCCAACACCCGATTGGTCTTCCCCAGCCTGTCTGCGGCCGCCGTGCGTTGAACGTCGAAATGCTCCTGATATCCATCTCTGTACTTTGTTCCCCCTGGTGCAATGATTGCACGTGGTTCCTCTAAGCACTGAGCTGAGCGGATAACTCGATTGCCAACCACGTACCAATCAAGGCTGCCGTGCGGCTTGTATAGGCGTACATGCGGATACACTATAAGTCGAACCCTCCTACCGTCCTGCACATATTCCCGGTACGAAAGCGCGCTCCGCATGGCGTCTTGGACTCCCACGTATGTCCCGACGTAGCCCGTGTCGACGCCGATGCCAGCGATCTCAACCTCATGCTCGATGATGCGATCATAGTTTGGTGTTACAACATGCAGAATACGAGAAGACTTCAGAAAATGGTCGGCGAAGTGTCCGAACGTGCCTTGATTGTCGCCGGAAGCAATCTCTGCCAGTGCCCTGTGCTCCGCGGAATCCATGAATTTGGCGGTTGTCTCGGTAATGGAATTGAGGAGAGTGTCTGAAACGTGGGCGCTGTGAAGTGCAGGTTCAAGGCCCTTGCCTTCCTCAATGAGCGACTGAACGGCCTCCCATTGCGTAGCATCGTTGCCCGAGACCTGCGGCGGGATGGTGTCGACAAGATGGTTCGATAGTTCTGGCATACCGGGCAAGCCATGGCCAACGGAATAACCAGAACCGACGACGCACACCAGACCGTCGGTCAAGAGGTCCTGCAACTGGGCGATCAGCTCGTTCCGTTCTGAAGACGTAATGGCTCTCACTTCTTCCGCTCTATGTTGCCTCCATCGTCACTGTCCACATTTGGGTCAACCGGTGGTGCGAGCGCCTCCAATTCAATTCCTTCGAGTTCTTTGAGGTCGGATCCGGCTAGTGCCGCTAAATCCCCACGCATCCCGAACGCTGCTTCGAGCACGCGGTCCAGAAGCTTTTCTCTCTTGTTCCATCGTTGCGTCAACGTCCGCCGTTCTGAGTCTAAGTCCGCCTTCATCTGTATGAACGGTTCGGCGATTCCGTGCAGTCGGCTAGCGAATTCGGGACCTGTCAGGTAGTCGTACATCCGTGTCGCCTTGGTTGCTCTCCCCTTCGCTGCGCGGCGTGCTGAATGTGCCTGAAGGACTCCTTCTCGCAGCGCGCCGCCAAGTTGGACGGCATATCCAGGGTCGGTTACCCAAACACCATTCGAGAGCCCGAAATGGTCCACGTCCTTGGGAAGGACAGTGGAAACAATTACAACCACATCGGCCTTCGCGTTGTGCGCATCGCGTTTCGCTTTCTCCAGCCATGATTTTGCCCACTTCTGAGCAGTCTTCGTTTCCCACAGGATTGATGCCGTCGATTTACCCACGCGCGCCTTGAGGCGCTGCACACAGTCGCCGCCTCGCTGACCCTTCTTTACTGCCTCGATCTCATCCTCAGGAAAGGCGTGTGACAATATGGACTCGAAGTTGAGCTCGAAGACTTCGCCCTGCAGTTGCTGCGAACCTTGCTCAGCTCTTCTCTGGGCCTCGGAGAGTTTGTTGGTCGTATCCTGAAGTTTCTTTTGGAGTTCGAGAATCTTGAATTTCGAGGTCTCCTCCGCGGCCGCTCGCGCCGCAGTTTTGATTGCTTCCGCCTGTGCGGAGACCCGTTTGTCAACTTCAACATCTACACTCTGCGCTTTTAGCTCTGCCTTCTGCTTTGCCTTCATGGCCTCGGATTGCGCAGTCTGAGCCTCCTTCAGTTTGTCCATAAGTTCCGTATTCCGCTCACCTTGCGCCTCCAGCTGAGACGCGTACTCGCTGCTGAGCTGATCTCGAATCTGAGCCTCGACCTGTGGTCGCTGCTTCGCCACTTCCGTAGCCACTTGCGACTGCAGCGCTGCGCGTTCGTTTTCGATCTCCGCCTCGCGCGTCGAGAGTGCGCCCTTGGCTACCTCCTCCCTGCGGTGCGCGGCGTCGATCTCTTCTTGCAGGGTCGCGCGTTCGGAAATGCGGATGGATTCTGTGAGCGCAGACTCCAGCGGGAAGTGTTCGCCGCACTTCGGACAAACGATTCTTTCTGTAGCCATGATTACCTCCGGGACCAAGCAGCGAGCCCGTCGGCCGACGCCCAACTCCCGACGATCGATAGTACCCTTGTCAATCGTATGAGTAGCAAGCCCACAGCTGGTGCATCTCGCCCTGGTTTTGGCCTGGCACCAGCCGGTGCAAGCCGTCGACGTGATCTCCTCTGAACCAATTGCCGAACCCTCTACAGAATCCTGGAAATCGGCCGAAAATCTCACTTAGCGCTCGAGCTTCGGGGTTTGGGCGACTTGATACAGGAGAGACAGAACATGGCATCTACATGGCCTCCGCTCGGCAATGCCGACTTCGACGCGTGGATGAGCGCGTTCAACACCTATTTTCAGGCGAACTTCGGCACCTGGGGTTTCGGAGCCCCCGAGTCCACCGCAGTGCTGAACGCCTATAACGACTGGCACGCCGCGTTCATAGCCAACCAGGCGGCGCAGGCGGCCGCCGAGGGCGCCGCCCAGACCCAGCAGAACGAGCGCCAGA
>JADFGT010000014.1 GCA_022567555.1 Armatimonadota bacterium
GATGAAGCCGAGCATGGCCAGATAGACCGCCAGGCCTCCCCAGACCAGGTGCTTGGCCTGAATCTCGCGCCGGCCGAGGAGAAGCGCCAGGCCCAACAGGATCAGCATGACCGGGGCGGCCCAGGCGCCGCTGCCGAACGCGGACCGCAGGCCTGCCGCCGTAACGCCTCCGATGATGCCCGTATCAGGCCGGAAAAGGCTGAACGAAGTAATGAGGCCGGCGGCGATGAGAACGATCCCGATAATGTCGTACACGCGGTGCCCGTTCTCCGAACGGGACCGCCGGACGGATCGAAACGGCTTCATTCGGGTACCCATGCCATCCTCCGTGACGGCCTATGCCGACCTTGGTGAAATGAGAGTATAGCAAAGCAGCGCAGGGCGGGGGTTCCGGCCGGGGCTGCGTCACCGGGATCGCGGGAACGGCATCGGGCCGGGCCGCCTCGGACGGGGCCGGTGATAGGTAGGCCAGATGGCCGGGTCGCGCCCGCAAGCAGGAGAGCGCCGGGGCATCAGGGGCGCGCGCCGGTACGGCGTTAGCCGCCTTCAGCAATCTTCCGGGTCGTGCGGCCGAACTCCCACTCTTCTTCGGTCTGGGGTGATTGAGCCTTCCCGTCAGCACGGCTGGGCAGGGTGTTCCGTGGTATCCGATCCTCACGAAACCGGCTCTCAGGCGAGATGGTGCCTGCCGGCCCTTCGAGATTGCCCGTGCCCTCCTTGACCTGGTTTCGCAGTTCGCCTATCGTGGGGGCGGTCAGCGAGGCTGGGGCCGTGGGCGGTCCCTCCTCTCTCTTGTCAGCCCCCGGGTCCGTCCGCGCCTGGATGAACATCATTGCCCCGGCGAGTACCACCAGGATGGTGCCGAGTAGAATTCCGTTGACCTTCCTCAATTCATGACTCCTATGGGCTATAAGCCCGTCCAGTATACAGAATGATGGCAGGAACCGGGCCAATCCAAACTCGCCTCACCCTATGGCCGGACCGCTGATCGCCCTCGACGCCACGCTCGCGGGCGGCACCTCGACGGGCGACTCGGCCTATTGGACCGGCCTGCTGACCGGACTGGCGGAGGTCGCGCACGATTTCCGCTTCCTGCTCCTTTCTGACGCCGCCCCGCCGCGAGACGTGGCACTCCCCGAGGACCGTTTCCGTTGGATTCGGCTTCCGCGCAGGCCGGCCCGGTGGTTCAGCCTGGTCACGATGCCCCTGGCCGCACGGCGCCTGGGGGCGTCGGTATTTCACACGCAATATAACCTGAGCCCGTTGGCCAGGAACGGCGTAACAACGATCCACGACGTCAGTTTCTTCATCGGGCCCGAGTGGTTCAAGCCCCGTGACAGGTTTCTCTTGCGGCGATTTGTCGCCGGTTCGGCCCGGAGGGCGGTTCGTGTGATAACTGTGAGCGAGGCGAGCAAGGGGGACATCGTCCGGTTTCTCGGCGTCCCCGAGGAAAAGGTGGTTGTGACCTACAACGCGCCCCACCCGCGCTTCCGGCCGGTGTCTGAGGATGAGCGGCGGCCGGTGCTGGAACGCCTGGGCGTGACGGCGCCCTACCTTCTGACCGTCGGGACGAGGTGGCCGCGCAAGAACATGGCCCTGGCAGTCAAGGCGGCGGCGCTTCTGCCCGAAGACCTGCCGCATCGCCTGGTCATAACGGGTAAACCGGGATGGGGCGAGGAGGGTGGCGGTCCCCGCCTGCACGCCACAGGCTATCTGGCAGACGAGGACATGCCGGCGCTGTACTCCGGGGCTTCGCTGTATCTGTGCCCCAGCCATTACGAGGGGTTCGGCATCCCCGTGGTGGAGGCGTTCGCTTGCGGCACGCCCGTGATCACCTCGCCCGGCGGCGGCCTGAGGGAGGTCGCAGGGGATGCGGCGGAGGTGATGGAAGAGATGACGCCGGAGGCTTGGGCAGAGCGGATTCGGTCGCTCCTCGCCGATTCGAGTAATCTTGCCGCCATGAGGGAAAGGGGCCTGCGCCGAGCGCAGGGTTTTTCGTGGGCCGACACCGCGCGGCGCACGGTCCAGGTCTATCGGGAGGCGGCGCTGTGATTGACGAGTACTTGCTGGAGGTATTGGCCTGTCCTCGGTGCGATTCGAGGCCATCGGTGGAGCTGAAAGAGGGCTTCTTGGTATGCACCGAATGCAACTTCGGATACCGCATCGAGGACGGTATCCCTAACATGCTTGCCGAAGAGGCGGTGCCGCCGGAAGAGTGGCGGACCGAACAGGAGAAGGGAGATGCTTGAACCGAAACGCGCGCTCATCCTGCACGGGCCGAACATGAACCTGTTGGGGGAGCGGGAACCGGAACTGTACGGCGACCGCACGCTGGCAGATATTGACGAAGACATCCAGAAGCGGGCTTCGGAACTTGGCTTCGAGGTGCGCATCTTGCAGAGCAACAGCGAAGCGCAACTGATTGACGCCGTCCATGAACACATGAGGTGGGCCGGCGGAATCATCGTTAACCCTGGCGGGCTGACGCACTATTCGATTTCGCTCAGGGACGCGCTCAGCGCGGCGCGCCTGCCCGTCATCGAGGTCCATCTGAGCAACGTTCACGCTCGGGAGGAGTTTCGGCGTCATTCGGTGATCTCGCCGGTGAGCGTCGGGGTTATCTGCGGTTTCGACGGCCATGGATATCTTTTGGCGCTCGACGCGTTGAACGACCTGATGGAGAAGATGATTTGAGTGCGGGCGACCCGATAAGCCGGCTCCGCGAGCGGATGGCGGAGAAGGGAGTGGAAGCGGCGCTGATAACGCACATAGTCGCGGTGCGGTGGCTGACCGGCTTCACCGGCAGCAGCGGGTTCGTGATTCTCACTCCGGCCGACGGCGTTTTCGTCTCCGACAGCCGGTACAACGAGCAGGCCCGGGAGCAGGTGACCGGGCTGCCGGTTGAGATCTTCGCTACGCCGGTCACGGCGGCCGAGGCGATAGGCGCGCAGGCTAAGCGGCTTGCCCTAAGTAAGTTGGCGTTCGAGGCCGAGCACGTAACGTTCGCGACCCATGCCTCTTGGGCGGAGAAGATGGACGGCATAGAGTTGACAGCGGTCGAGGACCTGGCCGGCCCGCTGCGAATGGTGAAATCGCCCGAGGAAATAGAGAAGATCCGGCACGCGTGCGGGATCGCCGACGCCTGCTTCAAGCACGTTCAGCGCTTGTTGCAGCCGGGCGTCACGGAGTACGATATCGCGCTGGACATCGAGTTTTATATCCGGCGGCAAGGGGCCAAGGTTGCGTTCGACGTGATAGCGATAAGCGGCCCGCGCAGCGCGCGACCGCACGGAACGCCCAGCGAACGCCGCCTGAGGAAAGGCGACTTCGTGACGATGGATTTCGGCGCGATGTATGACGGCTATTGCAGCGACCTTACGCGGACTGTGGTGATAGGCGAGGCTTCGGAAAGGCACCGCGAGGTTTACAATGCGGTGCTTGAGACTCAGAACGCCGCGATCGAAGCGATGAAGCCGGGTGTGGAGGCTAAAACAGTGGACGCGCTGGCGCGCTCGGTGTTGGCCCGGCACGGTTTGGCGAAGTATTTCGGGCACGGTCTGGGGCACGGCGTCGGCCGCGATGTGCACGACGTAGGCCGGATGAACGCTCAATCTAAGGACGTTCTCGAGCCGGGGCAGGTTTGGACCGTGGAGCCGGGGGTCTACATCGAAGGCTTCGGCGGGTGCCGGATCGAGGACATCGTTCTCATCACCGAATCCGGGAACGAAGCGCTTAGCCACGCGCCGAAAGAGTTGATGGTCCTCTGAGCCTCGGCGCGGGCCCGGGATGAGTGTTTTCACCATCCTTCAACAATCTTTGTACGGTCTCAGGAGATCCTTTCCACTCTGTGTCAGGACATCCTTTCCACCCTGGGGGTAGGAGAAGATGCCATTCAAGGTGCAGACTCCGACTCCCTCAACATCCCGCCGTAGGCTGATGTTGAGGGTGCCGGTCGCAACTGGTATGCGCGTGCAAGCCTCCACATCACGCTTCGCGGGGATGTTGAGGCAAACAAAAAGGAGGGTTTCTCAAGGGCCGAACCTCACGTTCCATGGACGGGTTTAACGGCCACCCGCCGATGTCGTTAGGCTTTCATCCAGACTTTCGCACAACATCGACTCTACCAGGAGACAGCTGGACGGCCACGACGTTGGATGTGCTTGGGGTTTTCCACACTGGAGGCTCCCTTTCCTCCGGAAGAAAAGCACTGCCAACAATTTCGTACCGAACCCTCATCGAAAGGATGACGGAACGCGCCGATGCCGTGTCCTGATCAGAGCTTAGGTCTTGGCACCAATCAGACCAGCGATAACATAACGTGAGCTCGTCACCGCCACCTAGAAGCACCTCGAACTGCACAGCGCTGATCATAGGGAACTGGATTTCGATCGGGGGCTGAGGGTCGAAGCCCGTCCCACTCTCATCATCGAACTCCAAGGCCAACCCGCGGCCTGGCGCAACGGCGTCCGATACTTGAATCGGAGCCGTTCCGACGTTTCGAAGCGTTACGAGGAAAATCGCTGACCGATACAAGGACGAAGAGTCCACGAATCGGAGAGTGACCTGCAAGCGGCCGGTATCGGAAATTGCCTGCTCGGGCTCCCGCAGGTCTCCTGCGGATAAGACCAAGCCGGTTGCAGAGCCGAATACGGCTAACGACACCCAAAAAGAAAAACGCCGAGTCATCGCTACCTCCTTTCATAGGGCGGGCACCCAAGTACTCGCGCCACACATCGTACCACCACACTGTATGGTCCTACGTGTGCGGGGCCGCCGCCTTTGCACTTGCCGCAAAGATGGACCAATTCATGCAACATTACGATTCCCCACGAACCCGGTACATCTGCGGTTCTTCCAGGCCGTTCCAGCGGATCGTCATATGGGCAGAGTGTGGGAAAAACCGAAAACCACCACGTACAAATGGTGATTCGCGCACGAGGGTCGTTGTCTCGGATGCAATTGTTAAACGCAAATGGTGGAACCAACACTTCTTTAGTGGTCGTCCCCTCAGGATCGCACTTGCAGATAGTTGTAACATAAGGAGTACAGAATTCATTTTCGCAAAAAATCGCGGGGCCGGTCTTGCACCAGTTATCCAGGCAGTCGATCGTGTACTCTCCCCCAAGATCTCCAAAGCATGCCCTGATGGCGGCCGCCTTGGCAGGGTCGCCTATCGCCGCACAAAGCTTTGTCATGCACGCCTCGATTTGCCGCCTTACCGGGTCAGGCAGCGAGTCCTTGCAGTTATCTTTGAATCCCGGCCACTTGCGTGGCGGCGGTTTCTCCTGGAGCCCGCTGGGGTCAACATAGCTCGTCGGGTTCTGCTTCACATACCGGTATGGTGCATGCCACGGCTCACTCGACAACGTATCCGGAGTAGTCCATGTTGCGACCCTACTGGAATAGTGTCTCGCGCGCACGTACGCGTCCGAGAACTCCTTCCCCGTCTGCCGATACCCGTGCGCGCCCACCCACCGAAACTTCGGGTCGGGGCCGACGCCTGTCTTCGCCAACAGCCCGCCATACGGCTTGTAGCGGTAGGTTTTCACAACCGCCGCGTTCTGGTCCACGGTCGCAGTCACGTTGCCGAGGGCGTCGGTGAGGTAGTCCACGCGGCTCCCGCCGGCAGTCTTCTCGCCGATTATCCTGCCGTTGACCGTGTAGTACTGCTTCTTCATCGCCATGGTCTACACCTCTGCCAGATACTCGTCGCCGTGTCAGGTCAGCGTTGTCACGACGCCTCCCACCTCGTCGGCCCTATTGGGCTGCGCGTCATGTGGGCGGCTCGGCCCATTACCCCCAGTGTAACACGGATTCCCTGGGCTGTCAATGAGGGTTTATGCGTACTTGACAGCCCAGGCGGATTGCCGTCCGGCGGGGCCGGTTTAGGTTCAAATGAACCTGCGGGCGGGGTCTGTGGGCGGCTCGGGGCGTGTTTTGGGGCTCAAACCCGCCCGTAAAGGGCCCCAATCGGCCCTAACGGAGCCCCAATCGGGCCGTACGGAGCCCCAATCGGACCGTACGGAGCCCCAGTCGGTCTGAGCGGGGCTCCGACGAGCACAGGTGCGCCCGGCCGGGATAATTTCGACTCCCTCAACATCCCGGCGCAGGCTGATGTTGAGGGTGCCGGTCGGAAAAGATAGGCCCCCCGCTCGCCTGTCAACAGGCCCCACTCGCCCGGCTTGCTCCCGCGGCCGTTCCATCGGCCGCGGCGGGCACGCGCCGACGCGTGGAAGGGTCGGCGCAGCATCGAAGCATCGAAAGCCCTGACGCCATGAGAGCTTTCATTCGCCCGTGGTTTAACCCACCCAGACCGAGCGGTACCGGTCAATGTCCGGATACTCGGTGCGCTTGCCTTCGAACAGAACGCGCAGGGTGACGATCTCGCGCGCGTTCAGAGTTAGCCGCACCGTTTGGCCGTCCACGTCCGCAGTCTTCGGCGACTCCTCTCCCAAAGGGTTCACAACCCGGACGCTCTCCACCGCCCAAGGGAACGTTATTTCGGATTCCCTCGGCTCGCCTTCCGTTTCGAACAAACGCACCTCGAGTTCTTCGCCCGCTTTGCGCACCGACGTGACATGTATGCCGTCGCCCGTCCAGAGGAGGTACACGCCGTCCAAACTGAAGTGGTCAACGCCTTCGTTGGGCGGCCGGGCGAGCGCCTCACTCTCCAGGAGTTCACAGTTGGTGCAGCCTCCGACGGGCGAAAGAGCGAAGTCTATCGTCGCCCGCCGTGCCCAGTTCTCTTCGTCCCAAGCGTCGTAGCCGAAGATGATCGCGTCCAGGCCGTCGTCGCGCGCGAGCGCAAGGCTGTTCTGCCGTGAAACGTATTGAAGGCCCCCCCCTTCCCACTCCATGCACACGAACGACTGGTGGACTATCGGCTTGGGAATCCACTCCTCGGTCTGCGGGCTCGTGAGCCAGTCGCCGGTCGGCTGGCGATGAAGCCACTCGCCGTTCGGGTGCACGTCCACCACGGCGAACGGAGTGTCTACCCTCCAGCGCGTCACCTTTCCGGGAACGCGAATCGGGAGTCTTATTGAGTTCATGATTCCGGGCGGTAGGAGCTCTTTCAGATTGAGCGTGAGTTGTCCCCGCACCGCCAACTCTCCCGGAGCGAACTGCCACTTCAAAGAGCCGCGAGCGTCGCCCGGACCCGATATAGGCGTCGTTACGAGAACACTCCCGTGCCGCTCTGCAATCGCCGGTTCCCCCGTTGCCTGCCAACCTTCCGGAAGGCCTACCGGTTCGGCAATCAACTCCGTGCCGTCTGCCTTGTAATCGAGAAGCGTCCCATGGTTTATTGAAATGGAAGCGCGCACGCCGCCCGTCTCGACGGTAAGCCGTTCCGGCCCGCGCACAATTCGCCGCTCCGGCGGCTCGGCACAATCGCCGGGCAGACCCTCCAGCCGCCCTCGCGACATCCGCTCTCTCAGGTGTCTCTCGCATCGTCGCTCGACGTCCTGAGCGTGCATGATTGCCATCTGGGCGAACCTCTTTCCCGCGAAGTCCGTAAGCCCCTCGCACTGATATGCGTCGTGGCCCTGCGCAAGGCAGAGGTTGCGCCACGCCTCCTCCAACTGCCACTCCGGATATGAGTCGAATTGCGGATAGGGCCGGCCCAAAAACGACGTCCAGGCTGCCAGGAACTCCGCCCTCAGGACCGTTTGCTCGGCTGTGCGCCAGAGGCGCGGCAGTTGGTCGCCGTTCTTTCCTGCGGAGATCCCATGGAAACAGTCGTCGAGCGTGTATTCGCGTACGGGCGCGTCGGCGGGCGCTTGCCCACCGGCTTCTGAAGTTTCGTCCTTCTCGAACAGTTCTCCGAGCAAGAGCGGGCGTATTTCGTAGCCGTCAGCGTCTCGCAGTTCTTTGAGATAGGGAATGACGAACTCGGTGCGCCACATCCAGTTCGGTTTGTCCAGGGTCTCCAGCCAGGTGATCATCAGCGGCGCATCCGCGTCGCGAATGCACGGTTCCTTCAGGCGTTCCAGGGCCGTGGGGATTCCCCGCATCAGGCAGCGGTCGGAGTAAGGGACCGAGGGAATCGTTGAGCCGTCCACGCCGCGCCAGAGAATGACCGGCGCGTCCTCTTTGGGCCAGGTCGGTGTGTGCCATGTGTGCTGCGGGAACAGCAGCGCCCCCCGATAGCCAAGCTGATTCAGCAATTGGGGCAGTTGCGGGAAGAAGTCGAACTCTTCTTCGGCGAAGATCTCCGGCCGGCGTCCCAAGATGTTCTCGAATGCCCGGATTCCATAAACGCGCTGGCGTATGTTGCTTTCGGGACCGACGAGGCCGCCGTACGGCTGACTGTACGTGCCCCCCCACAGTTCGATGAGACCTTCGTCCAGCGCCTTTCTCAGCCACTTGACGCTCTCCGGGTAGGCGAGGGCCAGTTTCTCGACGCCCTTGCCGTCCAGGTTCAGGCCGCACTTGAGGCCGGTCTCTTCGATCACGCGGCGCAGTGCGGCCATGCTGTTTGCCAGCGTGTCCTCACCCCATTCCCAGACCATGCCGGTCCAGTGCATATGGGTGCCGAATAGGAAACGGACGACTTTAGGGGTTCCGCCCATGTGCGCTGGATATTACACGATCTCGACGGGGCGCGTTTTCGCGAGAAACCGGCGTCATTGGGCGCAATGTCGCTCCATAATGGTAGAGAAGCGGAGGGCGCGCCCGCCGGACCCGAGGGCGCGACGCGCCGCTCGGAGGTGCGAGAGATGTATTCAGGCCAGCAGCCGCAGGCGCGGCCACGGAGTTCCTTCCCGTGGCTGATCGTGATCGTCGTCACCGTGGGTGTCGTCGTTGTGGGGTGCGGCGTTCTGGCCGCCCTGATGTATCCGCTTTTTAAGGCGGCCGGCTCAGAGGTCGAGGTGGCGGTGGTGAAGGCCAAGATCTATGAGGACTATGAACGGCTCTGGTACGACCAGCCGATTCCGAAGGGGCCGATGTATAACAAGAGCGGCCCGCTTTACGATGTGGCTAACCGGTTTCGCGAGTTGCTCCGCGACCTGGAGATTCCGGCGAACGAATATGATGAAGCGGTGGAGCTCATTGGGGGTTGGGAAGGTGTTTATGAACCGGACACGTACCGAAGGAGAGAGGAGTACGATAATGTTCGAGAATTGCTGACGCAGTATTCCGAATCGGACAAGATCTATTTTGAGAAGTATTTCGCTGTGGTTGACAAGCATAAGCCCCTGGTTCGAGGAGCGGCCGGCGATAATAGCGCAGCGAAGGAGCTCGTCGAGGCAGAGTTGCGGTCGTTTCACAGCCTCCAAATTGTATGGGGACATCAGCTTGATGTGGATGAAAGGATGGGCGAACTGTATCTGAAGCGCCTGGACCTCCTTTGGAAGCACCGGAGCCACGTCATTAGGGACCGGGACGGATACGCTACGCTCGCGCCGAGGGCGGGAAGTGCGGTTATGTCGGAGCTGGACCTGTTGGATGATGAACTTTCCGAGGTCTGGGAGGGCTACGAGCGCCTTGAAGGCCAGAAGGGCATGCCCTCATAGGTCTTGGGGTTTCGCTGCCGGTGCCGTTCGGCCCGGCCGGGGCTTCGGCCCTACGCAACCTTCATGGCCCGCAGACGGCGGACGCGCTCCTGCATAGGCGGGTGTGTGCTGAAAAGTTTGCTCATTCCGCGTCCGCTCAGCGGGTTGGCGATGTACATGTGCGCGGTCTGTTGCTGTGCGACCGGCGAGCGGACCCGCTCCGTGCCCACGGACAGGCTCTCCAGCGCGTCGGCCAACGGAAGCGGGTCTTTCAACAGGTGCGCGGCCCTCGCGTCGGCGGCGTATTCGCGGGCGCGGCTGACCGCCATCTGCACGATCGTCGCAGCTATCGGCGCCAGTAAGAAGATGACGAGGCCGACTATCGGGTTTCGGTCGCGGCCGCCAAAAAAGAGCGCGAAATAGGCCAAGAATGTGATGGCCGTGGCGACCGTGGCCACTATCGTCATGATGAGCGTATCGCGGTGCTTCACGTGTGCGATCTCGTGCGCCAGAACGCCCGCGACCTCTCTTCGGTCTAAGTTGTTCAGCAGGCCGGCGTTCACGCAGATACTTGCGTGGCCGGGCCCTCGGCCGCACGCGAATGCGTTCGGCTGCGGGTCGGGCGAGACGTGGAGTTTCGCAGGAGGCATGCCGGCGCGCCGGCTCAGTTCGTCGTTCAGTTCGTGCAGCCAGGGCGCCTCGTGGCGGGCCAGCGGCCGGGCGCGGACGAACTTCAGCGCCATCTTCTCGCCGTAGAAGAAGGTTCCCACGTTGAATGCGAGCGCGAGGAACAGAGCTATGAGCACGCCGTTCATTCCGCCGAGCAGGTGTCCGATGACCAGGAACAGTCCCGCCATCACGACCATCAGCACCCCGGTCTTCAGGTAGTTCATCTTGCCGACATTTTACAACGTCCGGCCGGGCGCGGGAGTTCCATGTCCGCATAGGCCGGAAGCGTTGCTTCCGGGCGACGTGGGGGAAGATAATGGGTGTATGGCCCCGAAACCGAGAGTAGGCAGGTTCAAAGCGGAGATCCTCAAGGTGGAGTCGGACCTCGATTACCACAAGGAGAAGATGGAGTTCCTGCGGGCGAGGCTTCGATACCTCAAAGACCAACTTGACTATGCGCGCGGGAAGAAGAAGCCCCCGCGAGGGACTCCCCTCAGGAAGAGCCGCCTCCGCCGGTTAGTGCCCAGGGGCGAAGACCCGAAGGCGTTCTTCCGGAAACTTCTCCGGGATCACACGCTGCGGGAGATCGCGGCTATGTGCTCACCTCCCATGCACGCGACGGGCGTGCACATGGCCCTCGAGAGGCTCGGCGTCAAATCCCCCAGGGCGCGCCCGCGAGGGAAGTTGATCGGAAAGGCGGCGAGCCGGGCGCGTGCGGTGCAGCGGGAGAGAATGCGCACCATCGAGAGTCTGTATTCCGAGGGCATGACGGACATCGAGATCGGCGACGAGATTGGCCTCTCGCCCTCAACGGTCCGCAAAGTACGGTGCGAACTTGGGCTCGTCAAGTACAAGTTGACTCCCGGCAGGCAATTGGGTCCCCCCGCGAGGAAGAAGAGAGACGCGCGGATGAAGCGCCTGTATGCGAAGGGCATGACCGACGAAGAGGTAGCCGCGGAAGAAGGGATGTCTGTGCTGGGCGTTCGCAAGATTCGCTACTCTTATGGTTGGGACGCGCCTGGACAGGCGACGAAGGCCCCGACGACGGAGCGGCTGAAACAGGTGAAGAAACTTCTGGCCCAGGAGCTGACGGTGCTCGAAGTCGCCCGGACGCTGGGCATCTCCGACGGCCGTGTTTATGGGCTGAGGAACATACTTAGGAGACAAAAGGCGCGGAAGGCGGGGAAGAAGAAGAAGGCTAAGGGGAAGGGGAAGAAAAGGAAGTCGTAAGAGAGTCGGGCATCGCGCCGGGGACTCCGACGACCGCCCTCACCGGTGCGGCCGGTGAGAGGTGAAAAACGGGATCGGGATCTTAGAGGACTCCGTCTCGGTTGCTAGGCAGACGATTGTTCAGAGCCGCCCATCGGTCCACCTGAACCGCACCTTCAAATGGTTGCACCGATTGTAGGCGATCCGGCGGTCATGCTGGAGGCGGCCCACGACGATGCCCGGCGATATGCTCACCTCCGTTGCGAATGCCTCAATCGCGACACAACGGAAGTCGCCGCAGTCAACAAACTGATTGTAGGCATCAGGGGGAACAAGGAAGTTCGCCGCAAACCGGTTGGCCTCATCCTCCTGGGCGTTTTGTCTCTCGTCCTCGAAATCCACGAAAACGTCGGTCTTGCCGTGGAGCAGGATATGGCCCGCCTCATGAAAGAACGTAAACCACAGGTGGTCGTTGGTTTTGTAGCGAAGCGTCATCTGAATTAGGGCCTTCCGGGGGTTCAACCACCGCGCCGCACCGGATATCCGGGTGCCCGGGAGGTCACGAACGAAGAGTTGGGCTACTCCGGCCTCGGCACAAAGTCGCCGAAGTTCAGGTTCGAGGACCTCCGGCAGTTCGCTTGTAAGACTCCGAATCTCGCTGAGGGCGGCACGGAACCGCGCCTTATGGAACGCGGAACAGTCAATCCCCTGCGCCTCAGTTTCGCCCTTCCGAAGCCACGCCGCGACGGCATACTTGTCCACGGGAAACGCCTTTGACTGTCGGTATGCCGCGCACAGGGACGAAAACCAGTCCGTCCAGGCAGTCGGCGACGCGACCCCGAAGAAGCCGAGGAGTTCCCGGGCCATCTCGATTTGGGACTCCTTCTTTTCGAGCCACCCGAACCTTATCATTGCGTTGACCGGAAACCGGGCAACCCAACGCGAGGCGCCGCCCAACCTTCGCCTCTCCGCGCTGCGGGCAATCCAATCCCGATAGTTCGCCTCCCTGTTATTCCAAAAGGCGGCGGAAATGCCCAGCACACGCTCCAGCTGGAGGGCCGTCTCAGGAGTGATTCCAGCCCTTCCCTTAATGATTTCGTTAATGGTTTTCGGGGGCCGGTTCATCCGCTCCGCAAGTTCCGCCTGCGTCCATCCGAACGCCTCGAGTGTCTCCTGAAGCGTTTCTCCGGGGGGCGACACGTCGTCGGGGCGGTATCGGCTTTCGATGATGTCAGTCATGGTAGTCCACAATCTCCAATACTCTTATGGCGGTTATCTGATTCCAGTCCACCCCGCCGTCCGGCTTTCGTGGGACCGGGTCGTGGCCGGGTTCAAAGACGAGGCGCTTCGGATGCCTGAGGTCCACCGCAAGTTGGCCCTTCCGGTCATGCGCGAGTTCGTGACAGCGGGCCTGTGGCAGGTTCCGCATCTCGGCCAGGTTTGGGGCCGCCTCCAGTTCGTCCAGGCGACGTCGGATGAGTCGCGCCTGCTCCGGCCCGTACCGCCGAACCAAGCGTGTGCTGTCGTTGCAGTCATTCTCCAGTCGAGTCGATCGGAAAGAGATCCTCACCGCACATATCCGGTTTCCATATTATTCACGAAAAGGGTGAAGAAAGTCAACCTACTCTTAGATTCCCCTCCCCGGCGACTACCGATGATTCAGCGCCGAGATCTAGTAGAGGGGCCCGTCCGCACGCCTGCAGATCGCGTGAGACCAGGATGACGCTACCTCTCTCCGGCGACCGACTCCGCAGCGTCCACCACGTTCGACAACAGCATCGCCACCGTCATCGGGCCGACGCCGCCGGGGACGGGCGTGATGTGTGAGGCGACCTGCGACGCGGACTCGAAGTGCACGTCGCCCACGTCCTTGTCGCGGCCCTCCACCTTGTTGAACCCCGCGTCCAGGACCACCGCGCCCGGCTTGATCCAATCGCCCCGGACCATCTCGGGGCGGCCGACCGCAGCGACGAGAATATCGGCTGAACGGCAGACCGAAGGGAGGTCTTCGGTGCGGCTGTGACAGATGGTGACTGTCGCGTGCCTTTCGAGGAGCATCAGCGCGGCGGGCTTGCCCAGGATGATGCTGCGGCCGATGACCACCGCGTGCTTCCCTTTGCACTCGATTCCGTATTCGTCGAGAATCCGCATCATGCCCAACGGCGTCGCGCACCGGAAGCCCGGTATTCCCGCGAGAAGCCGGCCCAGCGATTGGGGGGAGATGCCGTCCACGTCTTTCTCCGCGCCGAGCGCCTCCAGCGCGGCGTTTTCATCCAGGTGTTTGGGCAGAGGATGTTGGATTAGAACGCCGTGCACCGAGGGGTCGGCGTTCAGTTCACTAATTTTTTCAATCAGCCACTCTTGCTTAGTTTCGGCGGTCACGCTGTATGACTCGCCGACGATGCCGGCCTTCTCTCCCCACCTATGCTTCATCCCCACGTAGGCGACGCTCGCGGGGTCGTCGTCGGCGACGAAGGCATCGAGGCGAGGCGTGATGTCCCTCTCGCGAATACGGTCCACGCGCTGCTTTACTTCTTCGCGCACTTTGCGGCTGAGGGCTTTTCCGTCGAGAATCATCCGGTTTTTGTGCGAATCGGAGAGGTGGTTAGGTGGTTCCGTGTGGTTCCAGGCCTTCTCTTTTGATTAGCGCTCCAAGGATACCGTTTACAAACGCCCCGCTTTCCTCCGTGCTGTATTTCTTCGCCATTTCCACGGCTTCGTTCACCGCCACGGCGGGCGGGACGTCCGGCTCATATAGGATCTCGTACACTGATAGCCGGAGGATGGCGCGGTCCACGGCTGCCAGCCGTTCGAGAGAGTAGCCTTTGGCGAGCGCGGCGATGTGCGCGTCAATCTCCTCCAACTTCCCCGAGACGCCGCAGATTAGGTCATGCGCGAATCGGCGGTTCTCCTCGGTTAGGCCGGCGCCTTCCAGGACGTCTCGCGAGGCATCTTCCTGCGAGTCGCAGCCGATCTCGATTTGATAAAGCGCCTTGAATGCGGCTTCGCGCGCTCGCCGCCGAGATTTACGCGCCATCGTCTGATCTGGCCTCCGAGAGGAACGACGGTACGAAGCCGGTGTTCAGACGACCGGCCACGAACCGGTCGTCCCTTACAAGGCGGCGGAGGAACGGCAAGGTGGTCTGCGGCCCCTCTACGTGGAACTCATCCAGCGCCGAGCGGAGGCGGTCCACGGCCTCGGCGCGGTCCTTGCCTTTCACTATCAGTTTCGCGATCAGCGGGTCGTAATAGGGAGTCACCTCGAAGCCGGGGAAAACGTGCGTATCGAGGCGTACATGCGGCGCTTCGGGCGGGTCCCAGCGCGTGATCGTTCCGCAGCTCGGTGCGAATTGCCGGTCCGGGTCCTGCGCCGTTATCCGCGCCTCGATAGCGTGCCCCTCAAGTCGAACGTCGTCCTGAGAAAAAGGCAGTTCCTCGCCCGCCGCCACTCGTAGCATCGTCTGCACGATGTCTATTCCCGTGACCTCTTCGGTTACGGGATGCTCCACTTGCAGGCGCGTGTTCATCTCGATGAAATAGAATTGCCCATCCTCATCCATCAGAAACTCGACGGTGCCGGCGTTCACGTATCCGGCCGACTTAGCGAGGCGCACGGCCGCATCGCCCATTTCGCGCCGGGATTCTTCGGATAGCAGTGCGAACGGCGCTTCTTCCACCATCTTCTGGTGGCGTAGATTCTGGATCGAACATTCCCGTTCGCCAAGCGATACGCAGTTACCGAAAGTGTCTGCGATGATCTGCACCTCGACGTGCCGGGAGTTCTCGATGAATTTCTCAATGTAGAGGTCGCCGCTTCCAAAACCGGCCTCCGCTTCCTGCCTGGCAATGCGGAACTGGATCGGGAGGTCCTCCTGCGAATCCGCTTTCCGGATTCCGCGCCCGCCCCCCCCCGCCGACGCCTTGATGATGACCGGGTAACCGAGGCGGTCAGCGACCCGCATCGCCTCGTCGTCGTTTTGGACCACTCCCTCCGAACCGGGGACCATGGGGCATCCTGCCGAGGCGGCGGCTGCGCGGGCGGCCGCCTTGTCACCCATCAGTGCGATGGCATCGGGGCCGGGGCCGATGAATCGGACCCCGATCATTTGGAGCGCGTCTGCGAACTGCTCCTGCTCTGAGAAATAACCGTATCCCGGATGGACCGCCTCCGAGCCGGTGACGACCGCGGCCATAAGCACGTTCGGCATGTTAAGGTAACTCTCCGCGTTCGACGGTGGTCCTACGCAAATCGCTTCGTCGGCCATCCGCACGTGGAGGCTCTCCCGGTCGGCTTCGCTATAGATAGCGACGGACTGCACGCCGAGCCCCCGGCAGGCGCGAGCGATGCGGCAGGCGACTTCACCGCGATTCGCAATGAGGACTTTCTTAAACATTTAATGGTTCCCGTGCCCCGGGTGGGGGCAGGTCACCTTCTGATTCTCCGGGGAGTATTCGTACGCTTCTTCGCCGAGCGGGCATTTCAGCATACTGGCCGGAAGGTTGAGATCGGCCAGACTTTCAGGAACGATGTCGTCAATCAGTTGCATTTGAATGGCCAGTCGCACCTGGCCGATTCGCTGTGTGCACTCGTAATCTCGGGTGCGTGCGACCGCCCCTCCGAGCGTTGTGGACCCTCGCCCATCCGGCCTGCCCGTACCGTCGCCGGCCGCGGGGCTGCCGAAACCCACGTAAACGATGCCCCCCAGGATCCCGATGACAGCGATCACCGTGAGGATCGATATCAGAGTGAAACCGCGAGTGTGCTTCATGATTCAGTCACCTCGATGCGCGCCAGCGGCTGGCCGTATTCGACCGGCTGGCCGTCGGTGACCAGCATCGCGGCCAATCGGCCTTTCACGCCGGCTGTGACCTCGTTCGGCAGTCCGAGAGCCTCGATTACGCCCATCACCGTATCCGGCTCCAGGTCGGCGCCCTCAACAGGTTCCGGCGTCGGAAGGCGAAAGACGCCGACCAGACCGCTCCGCACTATTGTTTCTGAGTTCCTTTCCCATGCCGGAGTCTCTGCTGCATGAGGCGGTTCGCCACACACGCCGGCCAATTCGATTCGCAGGCATCTGCCCTCTTCCTGCACCTCCACGCGTGTGAGGCCGTGGCGCTTGGCGGCGGCGATAATTGCCTCGATCTCGGGCTGTTCGAATCCGTTCATATTTTCAACCTGAACAAACAGAACTCCGCCACCCTCATGAGTTGGATGAGCACGAAGAGCACTATGCCGAACAGCACCACCTCTACAAACACGCCGGGACCGGTCGTCGCTTCGACGGCTGGTTGCCCTGCATTTCGTGCGGCAAGGGTAATGCGGGTCATCGCTACGTCAAGGTTTCTGAGGACGTTTTGAGTTGACACGAGGAGCGGTTCGCGGGCGAGCATATAAAACCCGGCTACCAAGATCGCCAGGCCTGGAAGGATCAACTTGTACTTCTGCTTTTGGTGTTCGTTGAAGATGACGCAATCTCGACAGTACTCGTTGAGTTCACGCTGCGATAATCGTGTGCCCGGCATAAACGTCTTTTCGCGGCTCTCCGGGTCGCGCGGACACCAAGCGCACACGAGTTCTCTCATGAGTGGCACGCGCCAAACTTGGCCGATCACCGGCTGCCCGGGCGCTACGGCTTCAACGTCTCTGCCGTGCTTCAGGTCTTCGCCGAGTCCGTGTTCTACTCGCCACCGGATCCGTTTCCACCCGTCCACCACTTGCAGCCCGATTGCCGCGACGAGCAGCACCAGGCCTCCAAGCGCCATGGAGCCCATCGCCCCGGAAGCCAGTGCCGAGGCGTCCGGGTTCATTTGGCGGATCGGCACAATCATCGGCAGCCAGTAGGTGGTCGTGAAGTAGGCAATCGCCACCAGGAACAGAGTGGCCGGCAACGCGATGTCCCCCCAAAACATAAAGGTCATGCCTGTGCCGAATACGAGAAGCCCGACGATAAGGACCGTCTGGAGCGTCCGAATGATGTTTCCAGCGTCTTCGTATCGTTGTGCGGGGTCTGCCACGCCCTGGAAGGGATATCCCGATCCGAACCTGTAACTGTAGTAGATCAGGAACCCGGTCGCGAGCAGGCTCATGATGATGCCGATCCACAGCAGTTTTCCACCGGACCATTCGGCGAAGTTCGCTATCCAGTTCTCTCTGTATGTGGACCGCGGAGGAACTTTCAATCGGGATGGTCGCTGCGGCGCCATTGGTTCAGACCTCCCCTTTGACGCGCTCCAAGTAGGTGCCGGTTCGTGTGTCTATCTTTATGACGTCTCCTACGTTAATGTGGAACGGGACATTCACGGTGGCGCCGCTCTCAAGAGTCGCCGGTTTGGAGCCGCCGCTCGCCGTGTCTCCTTTTAGGCCTGGGTCTGTCTCCTTGACCAGTAACTCCACGAAATCGGGCACCTCCAAACTGATCACTCGACCATCCACCGTGACAGCCGAAATCGCCACTCCGTCCTTCAGGTACTTGATGCCATCTCCCAGAAGTCTCTTCGCGTAATGAGTTTGGTCGTAGTCGTCCATGTCCATGCAAACGATGTCGTCTCCTGCGTTGTAGAGGAATTGCAGCGGCCTTTTTTCGACATAGGCCGTTTCTATGCGCTCGCCGGCTCGGAAAGTCTTTTCCATGTTCTGTCCGGTCATCAGTTTGCGCAACTTCGTGCGAACGAAAGCCCCGCCCTTGCCCGGTTTAACGTGTTGAAACTGGACGATGGTGTAAACATCCCCGCCCACATATATGTTCATTCCGTTTCGAAAATCACTTGTGTCAGTCGCCACTTTCGGCTCTCCCGGCCGGCCGAAACCCAGGTTACCGAGACCGACCGTCCATCTGTTGTGAGACTGTGGAGTATACCAAGATGACGACCGAATACCGGCCGCTTACCGGCCAAGTAAGAGGGCCAGCGCCAATATGGAGCCGTTGTGAAGGGCGTGCATCACCAGCGCCGGAACCAAACTGCCGGTCTGGCGAGTGAGCATGGCGCCCATGGCTCCGATCCATGCGAGAGCGGGCCAGGCTACGCCACCCTGCGGGTGGATGGCCGCAAAAGCGAACGAAGAGATGAGAATGGGCCAGAAGGCGCTCCGCATCCGCAGGGCGAGGCCCTGGTACAGGCACCCACGAAAGAACATCTCCTCGGCGACCGGCGCGAGGAACGCGACAGCGACGATAGAAGCCAAGATTCCCCCGGGGTCGTATAGCTGCTGGGACACGGGATGCTCCCCCGACGGAATCCAGCGGAACAGATAGTAGCCGAGGGGCCCCAAAAGCGCCAGCGCCGGCACATTGGCGATCAAGCCGCCCAGCCCCCACAGGACGTTCTTGCCGAGGTTGCGCCTGCTCAGACCCAGGCCCGAAAGAGTCAACGGTACGCCGAGAATGGGCTGCCGGATTAGGACCACCCCAATCAAGATGACGCATGCCAATGCCGCGGCCGACGCCCACGCAGCGCCCACGAGCCCAGCCAGCCCTCCAACCAACCTGAAGACCACGGCCAGAGCCAACAGGTACAGGAACATCCGCATTCCAAGGCTGTCGGCGACAACTACCGATGCGCCGCGCATGGGGACTCCCACCGGTTTCAGGCGTCCGCTCGCTCGCGCCATAAGATAGAGCGTCCACCCCGCCAGCCCGGCCAAGATCAGGAGGATGGTCGCCCCAGCGACAAAGAGCAAGAAGGTGTCCTTCTGCTGTGTGAGCCCGGCTAGTTCGTCGGCACGCTCCGCCGCGAGCGAATAGGGCCATCTGCCGCTCGATTCTTTCAGGAGCGTCTGCCTCAGTTTCTTCGCTCGCTCAGGGCTCAGTTCGTCGGCCGAATACAGTTCGCGCAGGGCTTCGTTCAGGCGCGTGCGCGCCCGCTCGACGTCCTCCCGCGCCTCGCTGTCCTCGACGTCGTCCGTAGCCGCAGTCAGGCCGGAGAAGTCAGGTTCGTCCGTCGGCCCAGCGACTTGGCGAAGGATTAGAGCGATCCGGGCGGCGACCCCCTTTGCGCCGTCCGTTCTTAGTCGCAGGGCCTCGATCTCTTCGGCGCCTTCCAGCGCAACCTCGGTCGTTCGGTCCTTGTCGGGCCCGCCGGTGACCTCCGCCTGTCCGTACCTGAGTTCCAGGTTCCGGACCAGCCGAACAAGTTTCTCCTGGTCCGGGTGCAGGCCGCTGGGCGCCACAATGGAGTAGAGCGCAAGGCCGCTGAGGGCGGCAAAGGCGAGTCCCAACACCAGCCAGATGTGGGGCGCGCCGGGGACGGCCGGGGGCCGTTCGGGAGGCGGGGTATGTGGCGGGAGAGCGCCGGAAGATTGGTTCACTGCATCCCGAGCCCTCTTTCGTTGAATCCGATGGTGTAGGTGCTCTGGTGAGTCACCATCGCCATCGTAGCCCAAATCATCTCTGCGGCGTACTCGGCGATAAGCACGCCGAACGCAATGTTCCGCAACTGCCGGTACCCTCTCAATCCGTAATATCGCTGCACCAGCACTTTCACAATCAGCGCGATGAGCAACCCGAACCAGTAGTAGTCCACACCGAAGTTCAAGCTAAGGGCGTATCCGACGGGGTGCAGAGGAAATGCCGGGAAGCGAAACCGGACAACGTCTAAGACAGTGACGACGGCGAAGCCGACGAACACCATTGACATCCCGATGAGGTTAGGCCCGAACTGGTTCTCGCGAACTCCCTGTACTATGAAGACCGGGTCGCCCCAACCCGGCGCCGCGCCGCGCACATAACCGCGCTGCACCATCCAGAATGCGCCGATGAATGCGCCCGCGAAAAGCGCCGCCGCAAGCAGCCAAAACATCCATCCCTGATGAATCCTTCGGCTGTCCGCCATTTTCATCGCTTCCAACTGCACCGGCATCGGGTGGGCGCGCGAAAGGCGGTTGATGCCCAGGAAAACCGTTCCAAGTATTGAGGAGGCGCGGTCGGTTATGTTGCGCATCCCATAAAAGTTCATGAGCAACTGGTTGGGGCCCATGAAGGCGAACTCGTGCGTGGGCGGCCCCAACTGCGCGCGCATCCGAGTCACCACGACGCTAAAGACCACAAACGCCAGGAAGTAAGGGATAAGAACGAGAAAGGGCAGTTTGGTGAGCGAAAGAAAATATAGAACTCCCGCGCTGCAAACGCAGAAAACGATGAAGGAGGTGCGGTGTGGAAGGCCGCCGTCCTGCGACGGTGCGCCGGACTTGATTTCTCGCCAAACTTCGCGCAAGTAACGCCGCGCCACCCACACGGCCGTGGCGAACAGGCCGATGATCGCGCCCCACGTCTGCTCGGTGAAGAACGGCGCTTCGGGGATGAAATAGCCGCCCCCGAACGCGCCCCGCTCCATCCCGTACGCGGCGATGATGACGACGAGCCCCTTTCGCAACAGGAAGAAGAAGATGACGGAGAACAGAAGTTCGCTCGGCATGAAGAGTCCGAGAGCTGCCAGAAATGGAAAGAGCGACAACGGGAAATAACCGATTGACTGCCACGGCTGTTCAGGAAAAAGGTCGCGGATGTCCATCCATTCCTTTACCGGGATGCTCGGGAGGTTCGGATACAAGTATTGGAAGCCGTTCAGCATGTCAATCGCGAACATCACGCCGAACGCTCCCCACATCACCCTGCTTTGCCAAATGGGGCCGCGGCCGTCCTTCTCCATCATCGCGACCGGCAGTTGAATGATCGGATAACTCAGCCGCTCGCGCCGCATCCATGCGTCGCGCATCAGGCTGTTCACGCTCAGCAGCGCCACCGTAATCAATCCGTAAAGCAGCGTCCACATCAATATGCGGGGGAGCCACAGGTCGAGGCGCGTCAGGAAATACCAAGGCCCGTGTCCGCCGGCTACGTAATCGCGCACCTGCTCCGGATCGGTGAAATAAAACCACTCCGGAACGTTCTTCAGGAAGACTTCTGGATAAAGCGGGTCGCGCGCCGTGTACCCCGCGAACACGTGCACGTACTGCATGTTCAGGAAGGTCCACTCGCCGGAGATCGCGCTGGCGACGCTGACGATGCCGAAGATTACGATCATGTCGGCGGTGGAGAACGTCTGCTTTGGGTTGATTCTGTGTATGACGCGGTTGGCGGCCACCACCAGTATCAGCGCGGCCATCGTGCTGAACAACAGCGAGTAGATGGTGCCGACGGGCTGCCAGGCGTTCCAATAACAGACCGGAAAGCAGAGCAGGAACCCCCACACGACGGCGCGGAACCGCACGCTGCGCGGTCTCTGTTCGCTTGGGACTGTTTTTCCGGTCTCTGCGGCCGTGTCCATGGGGCGGGTTTAGGTTCGAGACGGGGAAGGCCGAATCCTGGGTGCGGGGCGTGGATCGCGGCTGGGCGGACGACGCACGCGCTCAAACCCCCTCGTATGTTGATCCCCGAATTGCCTCAACATCCCGGCGGGCGTTGCCGTTTCCCTTCGCACGTCATCTCATGCTGTTTCGCCCGCCTGATGTTGAGGCTTCTCCGCGATCTCCAACAGGAACTACAGCCCGCTGCGAGAACCTACTCGCGTGGCGAGGTACAGGCACTGGAAGAACCTGGCTCAGGGCGGCCAGACGGTGTTCATTACAGCGACCGCGCTCGACTTCGTGGCGGCGTTCGAGCGCGCTGAAGTGAAGCGGGTCCTCCTCGACAGCCTCATTTCAGACCACCGAAAGGCCGGTGCCGTAATGCACGCCTACGCCATCATGCAAAACCACGTCCACATCATCACAACGCTTCCATTGCGGATGAGCGCGGCCGGTTTCATGAGGCGCGTCAAGTTGAGCAGTTCGAAGCGTCTGCGGCCGCTCCTGGACCTGGAAACTCAGAATCGGTTCCGGTTCCAGCGCGGGCTAAATCGGCGCGTGATTTGGCAGCGGAGTTTCCGGTCCAAGATCATCGAGGGTGAAGCGATGTTCCTTCGCCTTTTAGCGTACATTCACGACAACCCAGTGAAGGCGGGGCTCTGCGCGAAACCGGAGGAGTATTTCTGGTCGAGCGCCCGCCTGTTTGAGGAGGGCCGATGGAATCCGGAGATGGGACTGATGGACGCCGTGAAAGCCTCAACATCAGGCGGGTCCGATGAAGGCAGCGGCTGACCAGAGACGCCGCCGAGACCCACCGGGATGCTGAGGCAACTAGGAGATGATCGTATCCATCATGCAATGCCCGTTACGCGTGCATTCGACGCTCCGTGGAAAGCTTGGCGAACCACGTCCATGAAATTCCGTTTTCCTCAAGCAGGCGGATTACCATCCCTGACAGTTTCAGTTCTTCGCAGGTGACGAATAACTCTCTGGGGGGAAGCTTGGCCCGAACCACGTATTCCCGATTCCCCATGATTAGCCTACCTCTCAAATTGCCGAACATATCCACGCTACCATTGAGTACCCCCGTTCTCTCGTCACCCTCAGCGAGTCCGATCACCGCTCCCGAGGGAAGAACGGTCAGTGAAAGCTTAAGGTCTGTCTCCTGGCCTATGCCACGATTGACCATACGATCGCGGTCGGACAGAGCCTGGACATCGAATCTATATTCACCTTCCAGTGCCGAGAGAGACGGCTCCTCGCCGTAATACATGCCTTCGAAGGCGGGATTCGCGTCGATCCCGGAAGCAGATATACGGTACACGATCTGATCGGCAGTCTCATGATCTCCCCGGCCACGCATGATTTCGACATATCTCTTGGCGGCCGCAACGTGTACGAATCCGTAGTTGAAACCGATTTTTGCTATGGTCGGATCGAGAAGTGGCAGCGCCTCGTCCGTGATTCCCAACTGGTCCCAAGCGAGGCCCGCCATTGCGGCGGTCGGACCTTCCACTCCAGAAATACTGTCGAGAAGGTCCCTGGATTCAGATTCTTTTTGCGAGCTTGCGAGAACCAGTGCCCTGGTAGCGTCAGCAAGAGCGTAAAATGGCGTTTCACTTGCCGGAACGTGAGCGAGAGCCTTACCTGCGTCTCCCATTTGGCCTTCTGTAGCGAAGTAAGCAGACAGTACCATGGCAACTGGACCCTTGACCATGGTAAATCGGTCTAACTGCGATAACAATTCTCGCGATTTACTTTCCCTGACCTGCGTTCGCAAACAAGAGTGCGAGAACAGGTGCCATCTCTGATCTCACCTTCCCATCTCCGACTATATGCTTAGAGAACTTGTCGAACACCGCGTCGACTTGATCGGATCGCCCTGCGCCGAGTCCCCATTCAAACAGACGCGTCCAGGCCGTAACATCATTTCCAATGTCGTCTACGACATCGAGCAGATTGAGAAACAAGAGGTAGAATCCCTGACGGTAGCCTCCTATAGTGTCAATGTCCTTGCCAGGGACGTCCAGCAGTATGACCGCCAATATTTCGCCGAGTGCAACCCTGACTGACACCCGGTCACCTGCAAACGCCTCCACCTCTAAAACCTTCTCATCGAAGTATTCAAAATCTGACCATAAATTATCTGCAAACACTCCAGCTAATCTCGCTTTCCATGAAAGCGGGTACCTCTTTGATGCAGCGCGGATCTCGTTCGTAAGCTGTGCGCACAGCCCTCCTCCTGTCTGAAGAATCCGGAGTAGGGTAGACGGGTCCGGCTTCGCTTCTAAGGCCTTCTGCAGAAGAGGAAGCGTCTCACTCTGCCTCCCGAAGAGCCTGAGGACGGCCGCCTTGTCAACGTACAATCCCGCCAATAGCTCGGGCCGTGGCGAGGATTCGATCAGTTTGTCGCAATCGCGGAGTGCCTCGTCACGTTGATCTAATACCAAATGAAGGCTTAGGCTATCGAACCAGAAGGCATCGCTCGATGGCTCTGCGCCCGGGAGGGATTCGCCCTCAGCCAAGAGTGTGATGGCCTTCTCGAAATCGCCAAGATGCATCGCTACGAGAGCGGCCAAGTAGGTTAGCTGCCGGTCAGTCAGACCTTCAATCTGCCCTCCTTCGACAAGTAACCGAAGGATTTCGTCCGAGGACGCAAGCGGGTCCATTATCAAGTAGTAGGTCTCCCAGGACGACCAATCCCTAAATTCGTTCCACATCCATGCGGCAGATGACCGGACGCTGCCGGCAGGAACGGACGGATCTTTGCAATACAGGCGGGCCATGTGAGCAGGGAAGGAGTTTGGGGAGGCTGCCATTAGTCTGAGGAACACTTGATTGGATTCAACCTCTCGTCCCAGGCGCTGCAGCGCAAACCCGTAGTCAAACGCTGACCAATCAGAGAGGACGTGGAGTCGCTCGGCAACTCGGAATACCTCGACGGCGACATCGTATTGCTTCGCTTCTGTGAGGGTTTCTCCGTACTCCGCGAGAGCAGCGGCAAAGTAATTAGGCGCCAGTGCTCCTGCCTTGGCCAAGAACGCTTCAAGGACACTCCGTTCGACTTCTTCAGGAATGAACGCCCCAAGAAGTACGTCGGTTCTCGGGTCAGTAAACACCTCTGGTACTTGAGCATCTATTCCGAAGTGGCGCGTCGAGTAGTCCTCGACCTCTTCCCGGACCACCTCGGCAACACTGCTTGCCCACAGAGCACCAGAGATCGGGTCCCGGAGATCCTTGTTCTGAAGGTTTGTGAGAAGGAATTGAGTGAACACCCCGTGTCCCAAAGCCGCGTCCTCGTATGACCGGGTTCCTGGCTCACAAGCGAGCAAAACCGCCATGTTTGTTTCCCTTCCCAACTGTGAAAGCTGCTTTCCGAAATTGCTCTCCGCCCCAGATCTGCATGCGTCCGCTATGATGAGCACGTTTTGAAGCCCAGCTCTTGCCAAACGGTCAATGAGCTCCTGAACGGGAAGACCCACACGTTCGATACTCGCCGGTCTTGCGTCCGTCGGCAGCAGGTAATCTCCGTTAGGCGTGGCTATCCCGTGACCGGAGAAGAAGAATATGAACAAGTCACTCTGGTCAAGTCTCTTGTCCGCAAGGATAGATTCCACTTCGCCAAGTATGTGTCCGGCGGTCGGCGTATGTAATGGACCAGCATCGTCCGTGAGAAGTTTCACAGTCGCAGGCTCGAATCCATAGTGCTCGATGAGCATTGCGGCGAGGTCCCGTGCGTCGCTTACGGCGTAACGCAGTTTCGGAAAGTGCTCGTATTCGTTCGCGCCGACCACGATTGCCCACCTCTTGCCAGCCACGAAAGGCAGGGTTCGTTCAAGCCACACACTCTCCGAGAGAACCTGAGCAACGCTAACCCTAACGAGAAGGACCAGAAACGTTGCCACCAAGAACAGAGAGGTAGGCCTCCGGCTGCTCGTCCGCATCGTACGCTTCGCCTCCATGATCCCCAATATAACACAGATACCCTTGACCGGACCTATTGATACATTATGGAGTGAGGGAGGCTTGAATCCCTCGCCAAACTCCTTTGTCCTCGGGTGCCGTTCCGGCGGCTGGGGCATGCGCCTCACTCATTCCAGCCCCTCAGTTTTTGACGCCTGACCCATTCCAGCCGGGCGCGCGCCGCCTCATCACAACGTCATATCCTTAAGCGCGTACGTGTAGTGATGACGCCCCCAATCCGCCCCAGTATCGAGCCGCAGCGCCTCAATCCGGAAACCGGAAGCCGCCTATCTCAGAATCTTCCAGACCGCTTGGTCAATGCTCGCCGTAATGGGGTACACCCGAACCGGCCGGTCGTAGAACCAACTTACGCGCGCCTTCATCGGTCCGCCGGCCGCGCCGATATAGCGCCAGGTGTTCTGCCAAACGTTCGCCTCCACGAAGGAGTCGCCCATGGTCGAGTCGCGCTCGTCAACCGTCTCCCACAGCCCGGTGCTGTAGTTATACAGTTCGAGCCGCTGCAAGACGGGTGAACCGGTCCGCGCCTCCAACTCGAAACGGAACGCGCCCGGAGCGGCGCCCGTGTATTGCGTTTCAAACTCGATCTGAATCACGGCGTCCGCAGAGGTCAGCCCTGGTCCGCCTCTCACCGTCAGATATCCGTCGTCGCTCGAGAACACGTCGGGTAGCCCGCCGGATATATGGAACCCCCGTGTAATTGTATACGACAGCGGAAGAAGCGGCTCGCCTATCGTGACTTCCACAAACATTCTGCCCCCCGCAATCTGCCGAGGCGTTATCGTAAGGTTCGTGTACACGTCTGTCCAAGACACACCCGTCCGCAAGGTCGCGTTGCGGAGTTCGCTGTCGCCGGGGGTCATGTCGAGCATGTAGGCCGCGGTCTGCGGGTGCCCGAACTCGTAATGCATTACAACGCCGTCGTATGTGGCGCCGTTGAAGTAGTTGATGTCCGTATCGAAGCCGATGGGCTGTCTCCACTCTACGTAGACGTATTCGTCTATGCCCGTCGCCGGGCCATATCCCCGGTGGATCTTCAGCGCCTTCGGAACGTTCGACCCCACCTCATAAGCGTCAATGGGGTAGACGCCGGTTCGGGTGACAATAACGAGGTTCTCCGGCTCGAACCAGGCCAGGCGCTCTTTGTGTTCGGTGTTGAAGTGGCCGGTTCTCCAACTGCCGCCGAGAGAGCTGTACGGGTCGCCGTACTCAGCGAACGAGCCGCCGCACGCTTCGCAGTCGAACGGGCCGAGCGCGCGCGATTGAGTCCAGACGACCGAGCGCGAATGGTGCTCTCCCAGGTTGTGGCCGACCTCGTGCACGGTGACGAACACTGCTCTGGATGGGTTATGGAGATCCTCGTTGTAGTACTCGGACCTTATCCAAGAAGTCGTCGTGCGCCAGGGGCCGTTCCGGGTCTGGAAAGTCTGCATGCCGAGCGTCCCGAGCCCCCCCCAGCCGCATCCTCCGGCCTGGGGGATCAAGATTAAGAGCCGGTTGTATTGAGGAAGGTAAACCATTTCGTCCAACGCCGCGATCGTATACTGCCGAACGCGAGACGGATTGCATTGACGGTTTATCGGAAGGGTTATCCAGCCGACCACGTCGCCGGTCGCCCACATTTTGCCGAACGAGCCCTCGCGCCAGAAAGCGTCGGCCGAGTAGTCGGGATCGAAGAGCCGAGTTTCTACTTGCTCGACGGTTACATTCTGCGTTGGGGCGTCCTGAAAGTTGACAAGTGCGACTATAAACCGCTGCTCGCCGGTCGTCGGATTGCCTCCATCGGGCATAAACTCGGTGAAGTAATCGACATGAACTGTGTCGCCGATAACTTTGCCCGATACGTTCAGCCATGAACCGGGCGTAGGCACCTCCGCCTCCGAATGGAAGACCAGGGTGTACTCCTTGCCCGCCGCCGTTGTGAGCGTGTACTCGGTTCTCGACAGGTTCTGGTCTATGTAGCAATAGACTGTTGCCTGGAACTCGCCGGAGAGCCGGCTGTCCCCACCCGGTGTCTGGACCTGTCCTCCGGTCGCTGCCGCCAATGCGAGCAGCATCGCAACGAAGACCACGGGCAGCCAGTTGAACATTCGAGTTTTCATCTCGTCTCCTCTCCTCCTATTCCTGTTCAATGTGATGGGCCGGCGACTGATTGAGACGGCCCCCATTATGGACGGAATCGCACGGATCATTCATTCGGTCCGCAGACGCTCATGAGGCGCCACGCTGCGAGCGCCACCGTCCGGTCCGCCGCCTGCCGGTCCCGTCCCGGAGCGAGACGCCACCTCGTTTGCGCGGGAAGCGTGAGTGAGGCCGCGCCGCCGCGCCCCCGTATCTGGCATCCTAACGGCCGTGACCGCGCTGCTCGCCGCGTTTCTGTTGGCTGCCCCTCCGCCTCTGGAGGCGGCGTATGGGATTGTGGACATCACCCCGCCGGAGGCCCTGCCGTTGGGCGGGTACACAGAGCGGCGCGACAAGGTGATGGACGGCGTCGGGGACCGGCTGTCCGCGCGCGTGCTGCGCCTGAGGCAGGGCGATACGGAGGCGGTGCTCATCATCGCGGAGGCCCTTACCGTGCCCGGAAGCCTTTCACGCGCGGTGAGGGAGCGGTTCCATCCCTCCCACCGGCGCTTCGCGTTATCTCACGCGCTCATGAACAGGGCTGTGGCCGGCTCTCCCCCTCCCCCCTCCCGCCAGGGGAGGGGTGATAGAGCGCCCTCCCCTGGCGGGAGAGCGCAAGATGCCGCGGGTGTCGCGACCTCCGACCGGGTGTTCCTTATGGCGGCCACGCACACGCACTCGGCGCCGGACAGCCAAGCTCTGAACGACCGGATGCGGATGAAGGTCCCCGGAATCGCGACTTTCAAACAGAAGTGGCTCGATTGGTACGGCGCGAAGATCGGCGAACTTGCTGAAGCGTCTTCGAAGTTCGAGGCGGTCAAAGAGGTCCGGATTATTCAAGCCTCCGCTGAAGTAAACCGCGGGCGCGCGGAGGGGCGGCGGCCGGACCGCACGGTCACCCAAGTGCGATTCGACGTGCCCGGCGGGCACGTGAGCATCCTTCATTTCGCCGCCCACCCCACGCTTTACGGCGAGGCGATGAACCGCACGAGCGGCGACTGGCCCGGCGCCTGGATGGGCCCGGAGACGCGCCGGCTGTTCTTCAATGGCGCCATGGGGGACGTGTCACCCGCACCGCCCGGGGGGGGGGTCGGGCAAGGACGCGGCCGGAGCGATGGCCGAGGCGCTGAACGAGGCGCTGGCCGGCAACGGGCAGGCCGTGGCGGCGGCCCGTCTCCAAGTCGCTTCCGCGCCCATCGTACTGCCCGAAGTGAAACCGCACCCGGAGTTCGCGGAAAGGAACGGCGCGCGGCCCGCGCTCGCCGGTCTGTTGGTTAAGCAGTTTGCCCCGAGGCAGGCGGATGTCACAGTGATCCGATACGGCCCCCTGGCCTTCATCGGGATTCCCGGTGAGCCGACGGCGGCGGTTGGGCGCCGGATCGCGGAATTGGCGAAGAAGAGCGGGATCCGTTTTCCCCTGGTGATAAGTTTCGCAAACGAGTGGCTCGGCTACATCCTGACCCGCGAGGAGTATGAGGCCGGCGGTTATGAAGCGACACTGTCATTTCACGGGCCCGGTCTGGCGGATGCGGTGGCAGAGGCGGCGGAGGAGGCTATCCGCCGAACGTCCGCATCGAAAGACTGAAGAGGGCGTCCTTGACACTTTTCAACGCCGCCCGCGCCGATTCAGCCGGCGACCGCCCGCCCGCGGTATCCGCGGGCGTGAACACAATCAGCTTCCGGCCGTTCCACTGTAGTTTCGGGCCCACGGCCCTTATCTGAAAGAGTTGCGGTGTGGCGTCGAAGAACGTGTTGAGTCTTTGCACGATCTCTTTGGCGCGCGGTTCCAGATTGTTGCCGCGTAGGCGGAACAATGGGCGCTCCCCGAATGATATGAGCATACTGCCGTCACCCTGCAAGGAGGCAACGGTCCTGAAGGAGCGCGTTACCTTGCTGCGTTCGATAGGCACATCGTTATCGGTCATCAGGTCTGTTAGGCTATCCGCGCGGTCTTCGCTGGGCGGGTGCGTCCGCATGATGCCCAAATCAATGGCCGGTCTGTGCCTGTCGCGGAAGGCAAGCCGCTCAAGGAATGTGAGCAGCGCCACGGGATGGTAGCGGCTCTTGGTGAGATAATAGAAACCGGACCGGTCGGCGTCGGCCTCCGCCTCCTGGCTCCAGCCGTTCACCAGCGCGGTGGTGAGTAGGTTTTGGGTGATGATGGCAGCCCCGGCCTCGCTGGCGCCGCCGCCGACGAGCACCGCCAGGAGAACCGGCAAGGTCCAGACGTCCACCTTGCTTTTCTGCTTGCCGAGCGTGATAAGGTGGCGGTTCGCGGCGTGTGCCACTTCGTGGGCGAGAACGGCTGCCAGTTCGTCGTCGCTCTCCACGAAGTCGAGCAGCCCCTCGTTCACATAGATGAAGCCGCCGGGGACCGAGAACGCGTTGACGTCCTCGTCGGCGACGACCTTGAACGTGTATTCGAACTTGTGGTGTATCGGGTCGCCGTAAGTTGTGCCGAAGTGGTTTGTGTTGGCGATGAGGGCTATCTCGGCGCCTATCTTTTTGACCCGCTCGACGGCCTCCTCGTCCTCAGACAGCGTGAGTCCCTCCTCCAATCGGGCTACGTACTCCTCGCCGAGTTTCGTGTCCTCGGCGGCCTCCTTGTCGAGGGTGTGTTGTTTGGGGTCGCCGCCCTCCTCTTGGGCGGCAGCGAACGGCGCCGCCAGGAGCGCCGCGCACGCGATCAGGCACGGAAGAATGAAACGAGCCACTTTCCTCATCTATTCTGACGCCTCCGAACGGTTTCGGTGTCGGCCGTCAGGTCTCATTACGCCTTGCGAGCCGATAACGGCGGTGCCTCCAACACCAAAGTCGGGCGATGCCACGCATGGCCAACTCTGATCGGGTCGGGTTCCGGCTCCGCTGTGATCAGGTTCCGTGGACGACCATGTGCCACCGGCGAAGAAGCGCGGCACCCAGAAGTTCTCCACCTTGCCCTGTTTGCACAACGCAACGCATTATCAGCATCCCCGCCTTTCTCATGTCTTCGGCCGTCAGCGAACCTCTCGGTTGCGGCTTATCGCCCAAATACGCTAAGGGCTGGAGATCCCTGCGATCAACGTAGCAAAAGGAATCTGTCGAAAACCAGGTGTACCTTGAGGCGGGCAGTGCCAGACACCATCGCTCTCGCGCGGTCGGGTGCTTCGAACTGATCACGGCACAAAAAACCTGAGCCGTGAACCCCGTATCTTGCGTTCCGAGCAGTACCAGCGCAAAGTGAGGAGCCTCCTCGTTTGTATCGGTGAAAATGTATGGGTTGAAAAACAGTATATTGCCGAGGTCGAACCTCATCACATTACACTTCGGTAGCCTCAGGTTCGTCCGAGTAGGCATCCAAGAGCTCGGGGACCAGTGCTATCTTTCCCAGGTCGAGCCTGGATGCGATGATTTCGACCCCCTTTTCCCGTTCTTCCTGAAGTCTCGCCTTCATAGGTTCAGTATCGTAAACGACTGCTCTAAGTTCCTTTTGCGAAATTCCTGCGTAGTCGTTCACGATCTGTGCGAGGAAGATCAGGTCGCCCTCCGGGGTCTCGAATGTATCGGGCTCCTTAATAATCTTGTGATCGTAGCGTGTGTACCCGTAATCGGGGTTGTCTATCGGCTCAACTCTGATCAAGCCCTTCGCCTCGAGTTCGGCAACCGCAGCCCTGTACGTCGGCGTGATCGGTCCGTTCCTGCCCCTTATAAACGGCACCTCTTCCTCGCTGAAGTACGGCCTTCCTGAAAACCGCAGTGCCTCCACCTGCGATAGGTAAAGAAGTTTCATGATTTGAAACTTGGAGAGAGTTGGCAGCCCCTGTTCTGCAGCGCGGGCCAAGATGAAGGCAATCGCCTCTACAAGGCGCCTGTAGAGATGTTCCTTATTTAACTCTTTCCGCGTGTCCATCCCAATATGCGAGGCTATCTCATCGCCTCCTCGGTACGATACCGCGTAGACGCTTGTCTGTGCCCATACAGGGGCGTCTTACGAGATTCGCGTCAACCCGCTTCTTGCCCCGTACAGGCCGTTCGGACCTGGGAAGCGGCCCCGCCCCTGTGCCGGAGTCCCTGTTCTGGCTTCACCGCGAACTCCTTCTTACCTTTCTGGCCAAAGAAGAGAGTACGGTAGACTCACGGCGACATATTACCGGAAGGAGGGAGCGATCTTGCCGATCGTTGAACTGACAAAACGGATTGAGGCGCCGCCGGACGCGGTGATGGACATAGCGCTCGATATCGAGCGGTTTCCGGAGTTTATGCCGGACGTTAAATCGCTGAAGGTGCTGGAGCGCAAGGAGGACCGCACCTACGCGCGGTCGGAATGGGTCGGCCGCATCCCGCAGTTCGGGGTGACCGTGCGTTGGGAACAGGAAGAGAGGTGGGACTTCGACAAGCGGCGCTCGGACTTTCGCCAACTCAGCGGAGATTACGACAAGTTAGAGGGCTATTGGGAGTTTCGCGAAGCTGACGGAGGAACGGAGTTTGTGGCTTACCTCGACTATGAGTACAACGTGCCGCTGCTTGGTTCCCTATTGAAGAAGGTAGTGCATCATATAGTTAAGCAGAACATAGACGGCATAATGGAAGCGATCAAGAAACGGGCAGAATCCGATTAGGAGGCCAGTTCTGCTATCTCTTCCTTAACTGTCTCCAAGTTGTGGGCGGCGTTCTCGTGGCCGGGTTCCAGCCGAAGGGCTCGCTCGAGGGCGAGAACCGCGGCGTCCGCCGCACCCATTTTGTAAAGCGCGTTGCCGAGCGTGAACCATGCCTCGGCGTTCGATTCATCCAGTATTACGCCCGCCTTGTAGGCCTGGGCCGCGTCGCAATAATTTTCGCACTTGTAAAGCAGGTCGGCGGCGTTAAGGTAGGCGTTCGCGTTTTCCGGCTCCAAGGCGGCCGCGCTCTCAAAGCATTGCAGCGCGAGTCTGTACTTCCCGACTGACCGCAGCGCGCGCCCCGCATTAATCAGGGTTCCCGCTTCCGGCTCGAACCGGGACGCGGCCTCGGAGTAGGCTCTGACAGCCGTCGGCCAATCCTCGGCCTCCTCAACGGCCTGCACCCAGAGCCACCACAAGGATTTGTCGTCAGGGTCGGCCGTCCACGCCCTCTCTCGGACACGGCGGACGTCGTGGGGACGGCCGAGCTCCTTGGCGCAAAGGACGGCGAGGTCAGCCGCTATCAATCCGTTCTCTGTGGCATCAACGATGCCTTCCGCCTCAGCCAGCGCCTCTTCCAGGCGGCCCAGCCGCTTCAGTTCAAGAGAGAGACCCAAGCGGGCAGGCGTGAAGCCGGGCACCTTTTGGAGGACCTCCTGATAGGCGGCCACGGCGGCTTCAGTCTCGCTCAGCGTCGACAGAATCTGTGCTTCCAGGAAGCGGGCTTTATACGCCTCAATGCTTCGGTCGCCTGTTTCCGCGTCGCCCAACTCAAGCGACCGCGATTCCCGTACGCTTTCGAGCGCGTCTTCCGCGCGGCCGAGAGACTTGAGGGCGAACGCCCGGGCATATTCGATAAGTTGGCCGCCGAACCCGGCGCTGTCAGCCGCCTCGCAAACCTTCAGCGCCTCCTCATACCGTTGCAGGTAGAAGAGTGCGAAGGCCCAAAGTTGATAGCAGAACTGGCCGTGGGGGATGCCCGGCTCCAAGTATTCAACCGCCTTCTCGCAGCACTCGCGGGATTCTTCCCACTTCTCTGCCGTGTAATGGGCGTTGCCGAGGTTGAACCAGTGGAAACCGTCTTCCGGGTTTTCGGCCACCTCGCGGCGCAGCATCTCCAGGTTGCGGCGGTGCTTGTCTTTGGCCCGCATCTGCGAGGCTTGGTATCCGTAGTGGTGGATGACCGCGCCCTCCATTCGGGCGATGGGAAGCCCCTTGCGGCGCAGCGAGTCGGCGATCTGCTCATGGATGCGCCCTTCGAACCGCGCGCCCTCGACGAGGCGGAAAAGCCGGCAGGGCTTGTGAACCACCTGGTCCTGTGCCTCGTCTTCGTTCAGGTAGTTGATTATCGGAATCGTGTATCCGCCGAAGTGAGGGCGGACAATCCCGGACAGGATCGGCCCTCGGCTCGTCGCGTCCAGCCGTTCGTCGGCGTCAATCCAAAGCGCCCAGTCACCTTCCGCAAGGGAGAGGGCATGGTTGCGGGCGGCCGAGAAGTCATCGTTCCATTCGAAATGTCCTATCTTTGCGCCGTATCTTTCTGCCACCGAGACCGTGGCGTCCCGCGAGCCGGTGTCCACAACAACGATCTCGTCCGCCACCCCCTTCAGGCTCTCAAGGCAGGCGGGCAGGTTCTCCTCTTCGTCGCGGACGATGAGGCAAGCGCTGAGGCGAATGCCCGGCCAGGGCTCAAGGGAGACTCCGCGCTCGGCGGCCAGGCTCTTGGCCGTTCTTAACCCGGCGGCGGCGGCGGGATCCTTGATCTTCAGTTTTTTTGCGGCAAGCCCGCGGCAATGAAAGTGGTGGGCGAGGAGCCGAACGAACTCGCTGCCTCGCATGCCGCCGGCGCCCCTGTCCAGCAGTGCGGCGGCATCGTCCTCCTCGCCGTTGAGGCAGAGGAGCAGACCCAGTTCGGCGGTCAGGTTCGGGTCTTCGGAATGCGCTTGAAGCGCTGTGCGCAGTGTCGCCTCCGCTTCGGCCCAGCGGTTTTCCTCCTGCAGTCGTGCGGAGGAAGCGATCGCTTCTTGAGGGTTCACAGTTCAGGCGGCGCGCCGTTGCTGGATCTCGAGGTGTCGCCGCGCTCCTGGGATACTGTAGAGTTCATCCCGAAGGAGCCGCTTTACCGTGAAGACGGTCTGGATGTCCTCGGGCCGGTATCGGCGCTGGCCGCCCTTCGTACGGGCGGGACCCATGAACTCGGCAAACTCGGATTCCCAGAAGCGCAGGGTGTGGATTTCCACCCCGGTTATGGCGCTTGCTGCGCTGATGCTCACGGCGTCGGGCAACTGTTTTCCCTTCCGCTTTTTACCCATTCCCAATGCGCTCCCATTCTCCAGCGGTCGCTGGCTAATGAGATTATCGGAGGTTCCAGGCATTTGTGCAGGGGCTGGAGGCTCAGGCGCGAGGAGCGGCTGTCCAGCCGGGTCAGAAGTCGGGAGAGTAGAAATCGAAGAAGACGCGTTCGTCGGCGGCGGGCACGAAGTTCAGCCGCTTGTAGTAGGCGCCGGCCGCGCCCCACTGCCAGCGCCACTCTGGCAGGAAGCCGAAGACCGAGAATACCGACTCCGAGTCGTATTTGAAACTGTAGTCGGCCCGCTCAATCTGCCCTGCCCAGGACCGTCCGCCGCCGGTGGCGGAGGCTGTGAAACGGCGTCCGTCCCGTCTGCCCAAAGAAGCCGTGTACCGGAACCGGGCGACGTGCGTCGCGTTCGGATTCAGCGTCAGTTCGGCTCGGTACCGCTTCTGGTAGGTTGTGGCGTCCGCGTTAATTCCACCTGCGGTGGGCGCCGTCTCGAACACGACAGGCTCCTTGTCCCAGGTCCATTGGAAGCTGCCCAGGTCGTTCCTGCCGAACCCGACGTTCGTATGGATGGCGAACAGAGGGTGGAACATCACGAGCGTCACTTCCTCGTCCGAGAGGTTCTTGAAGACGTAGCGGCTCTCCACCAGGGCGTCTTTGGGCCGGATCGTGATGCGCACGTACTCGGTGACCAGTCGCACCTGCTCCTGCGTGCCGTCCACGAACGGCGCACCGCCGAATCGGTCAATCGCGGCAGGAACCTGGAAGATCGGCCCTAAGAGGAGTGAGGCGACAACGAGGCTCATGGTGGTCATTCTACCGGGCCCGGGACGCGGACCGGGGCCCGTGCCGTTGCGATCTGGTGGGGCCGGGGAGTATCCTGTAGGTGTTCCCCCCGATACCGGATCCGGGAGCACAAGTACGCTATGGCGCGGAAGCGAAAAAAGCAGCAAACCCCAAAGGTGCCCGTACCCAGCATGCGGAAGGGCCTGAAGGGGTTCTTTGAGGACGTGGGCAAGGAGATGGGCCGTGTCGTGTGGCCTTCGCGGGAGGACACGGTACGCCTGACTATACTCGTGCTCATCATCTGTGTCGTGTTCGTTCTATACCTGTGGGCGTTCGGGATGGTCGTGCAAGTCGGGATCAATGGCCTGATGGGAAGAGGGTTGGGGCTTTAGATGCGGAGTTCCTGGTACGCGGTTCACACGCTTGCCGGCCATGAGAAGAAAGTCAGGCGGCTTCTGGAGAGGATCGCCGCCAACGAAGGTCTGTGGGAAAGGGAAATCTTCGAGATGCTCATCCCCGAAGAAGAAGTTCTTAGAACGCGGGAAGGCAGGAGAACCGTGACGCTGCGCAAGGTGTTCCCGGGCTATGTGCTCATTCGGATGAACCTAACCGAAGAGACGGAGCTGTTCATCAAGCGGATTCCGGGCGTAACCGGATTTGTGAGTTCAGGCAAGAAGCCGGTTCCCATGGAGGACAGTGAGATCCAGGCCATCATGACGCGGTTAGAGGAGAGTCGGGAACGGCCGCACGTTCCGTGGCAGCGAGGCGATTCTGTGCGCATTGTGGAAGGACCGTTTGCCGATTTTCCCGGCAAGATAGAAGAGGTTATAGCGGACCGCCAGAAACTGAAAGTGTTGCTCACAATTTTCGGCCGCGATACTCCGGTGGAACTTGACTTCACCCAAGTAGAAAAGGTTTGACGGTGAATACATATGGCTAAGAGAGTTGCTTCAGTAGTGAAACTGAACATACCGGCGGGCAAGGCGACGCCGGCGCCACCGGTAGGCCCGGCTTTGGGCCAGGCCGGGATCAACATGATGGAGTTCATCAAGAAGTTCAATGAGATGACGATGGACAAGATCGGGAACACGCTGCCGGTCACGATCTCCGTGTACGAGGATCGGTCCTACACGTTTGTCATCAAGCAGCCGCTTGCAAGCGACCTGCTGAAACAGGCCGCGGGAATAGAAAAGGCCAGCGGAAGTCCGCTTGTGGAGAAGGTGGCGAAGATTTCGACCGCCAAACTACGGACCATCGCCGAGAAGAAGATGGCCGATCTGAACACGGACGACGTCGAGCAGGCGATGAAAGTGATTGCTGGGACCGCGAGATCCATGGGGATAGAGATAGGCGACTGACGACTGGCGACAGACTATTGACAGCCTTTGACCCGCTCGAAGTGGGAGGGCATATTGACAGGCCCGACCGGACCACAAGGAGAACGAGATGATAAAGCAAGAGAGAAAGAAACAGAAGAAGCACCTGCGCAGCAAACGTTACCAGGACCTGCGGAAGACCGGCTCTCGCGACGACTTGCACCAACCGGCCGAGGCAATCGCGCTCGTAAAGAAGAACGCGACGGCGAAGTTTCCGGAGACGGTGGACCTGGCGGTTCGATTGGGTGTCGACCCACGGAAGAGCGATCAGAACGTGCGCGGAATATGCACTCTGCCCCACGGTACGGGCAAGTCGCGCAAGGTGGCCGTGTTGGCGAAGGGCGACGCAGCGAAGGCGGCGGAAGAGGCCGGGGCGGACGAAGTGGGCGCAGAGGAACTCGTAGAGAAGATCGCCGGCGGCTACAAAGAGTTCGACGTGTTGGTCGCGGCCCAGGATATGGCGCCGAACCTGGCCAAGATCGGCCGCGTCTTAGGCCCAAAGACACCGAACAAAAAGAGCGGCACGCTGACGAAAGACGTGGGCCAGACGGTGAGCGAAATAAAGAGTGCCGTCCGCGCGGAGTATCGCAACGACAAAGCCGGCATCATACACATGGCGATCGGCAAAGCGGAGTTTTCAGACGAGAAGTTGCTGGAGAACCTGAACGCCGCCATCGGCGCCCTGCTGCGCGCCCGCCCGTCCACGGCGAAGGGGCGTTATCTGGTGAGCGTCACGCTCAGCAGCAGCATGGGCCCGGGGTTTCGGGTTGACCCGCAGGCTGCGGCGAAGAGCGCGGCTGGGTAGTATCCGGTTTCCGGTTTACGGCCCTGCGGCCACGTGCGAAGACAGAAAACCCGGCGCCTGAGGGCTGCGGTGCCGTTCTGCGTCGCTGAAACCGGCGAGGGTCTCCGACTCCGCTCAGTGGCTATGAGGGGACGTCCTTCATCTCGAGCCAATTCGCGCCGACGCTAACGTCCACGTCCGTAGGCACGTCCAGCGGCATGGCGCCGGCCATCGCATCGCGCAGCTTAGGAACCAGGTCCTGTTCGGAATCGGCGAGTTCGAACAGCAGTTCGTCGTGCACTTGCAATAACAGGCGCGTTTTCTTCTTTGAGAGCATCGGCCAGATCTTTATCATCGCCAGTTTTATCATGTCGGCCGCGCTGCCCTGCAGCGGCGCGTTCATGGCTTGGCGCTCGGAGTAGAGCCGTCTCGCGCGGTTCGCCGCGTGAATGTCCGGAAAGTATCTCCGCCGGCCCATGAGCGTCTTAGTGAAACCCTTGGCGCGCGCTTCCGCCAGAATCGAATCGGTGTATGCCTGCACGGCCGGAAAACGTTTGAAATAGTCTCCGATGAGGCCCTTCGCTTCCGCCACGGTGAACTCGCCGCCCAATTGGTTCGCCAATCCGAAATCCGTCACGCCGTACAGTACGGCATAATTCAGCATCTTCGCGTATCTTCTGTGCTCTTTGCTTACGTCTTCAATCTTTTCGTCCCACATCAACGAGGCCGTGACGGAATGGACGTCGCGCCGGTGCTGGAATGCGTCCACCAACGTCTCGTCCTTGCAGAGATGGGCCAAGATGCGAAGTTCGATTTGAGAGTAATCGAGCGACGCCAGCGAGAACTCCTTCGGAGCGATGAATGCGCGGCGTACTTCGCGTCCCATCTCCGTGCGGATCGGGATGTTCTGCATGTTCGGGTCGCTGCTGCTCAGCCGCCCGGTCGCCGCGACCGTCTGCTGGAACGTGGTGTGAATCCGGTCATCCTCGGCGACGAGTTTGGGCAGGGCGTTCACATATGTGCTCTTCAGTTTCGTCAGTTCGCGCCACGTGAGTATCTCTTGAACGATCTCGTGCTGCGGCGCCAACTGTATGAGCACGTCGGCGCCCGTTGAATAGCCCGTCTTGGTCTTTCTCGCCGCGGGCAGGTTGAGCTTTTCGAAGAGTATCTTCCTAAGTTGTTGCGTCGAGCCGATATTGAACTCCTCGCCGGCCAGCTCATATATCGTGCTCCGAACCTTGGCAATGGTGTCCGCGAGCCCTTTGCCGTATTCACGCAGCATGTCCGAATCAAGCAGGATCCCCGCCTCTTCCATACCGGCCAGTATCGGCGTTAGGGGCAATTCGATCTCGGAGAACACCGTCCATTGTTCCTCTTGTTGCAGGCGTTCCCTCATCGGCCGGACGAGGCGCGAGAGCGCAGACGCGAACTCGGCCGGGGCCGAAGGGGGGGGCTCATCCAGATAGCCTTGCGCGAGGTCGTCCAAGTCGTATCGCGCCCTGCCGGGCTGGAGCACGTATGCGGCAAGCAGCGTATCGAAGGCAACCGGGCTGTCAATGGCTAATCGCTTTATGACAGGTTTCGCATCATGCAAAACGAATCTGCCGGGCGCGTCGCTTATTGCGGCGTCAGCCGCGCCTGCGGGCGTCTCGCGCGCTTCCAGCCCAACCGCCAGGAACGCTCTGTTGTCGGCAAAGAATACGCCCGCTTCTCGGCCGTCCAACCATTTCCTGAGATCGGAGTCTCCTTGCAAGGACTCAGTATTGACCCGTGGGCGCTCCGACTCGACAATCAGTTCGGGCAGCGCTTCCTGGGCCTCCTTCATATAGGGCTTCAGAATCGCCGGAAGACGCTTCATGTGCATTCTGAATTCCAGGCTCTGGAGCATTTTCACGGCGTCCTGCATCTGCTCGGACGTTATCGTGAGCGGCTTGTAGTCGAACTCTATCGGCGCGTCGCGCACGATCGTTACGAGTCGTTTGTATTGCCGGAGTTTGTCAAGATGAGGCTCTAACTTCTTTCTGAACTTCGGTTCGACTTTCTCAATGTTCTTGATTATCTCTTCAACAGAGCCGAATTGCTGTATCAAGGCGGACGCGGTCTTTGCGCCGACGCCTGGAACGCCCGGAATGTTGTCGCTCGGGTCTCCAGCGAGCGCCTTGAAATCGGTGACGTACTTCGGCCCGAAACCATATCGTTCTTCCACCGCTTCCGGGTCATAATAAACGACGTCGGTCACGCCCTTCCTCGTAGTCATCACCTTTACATGGTCGTCAACGAGCTGGAGTTGGTCCAAGTCTCCGCTTACTATCGTTGTGTCATAGTCGTTCGCCTCCGCATCTAATGAGATTGTGCCGATAACGTCGTCCGCCTCATATCCGGTCACCTCGATGCTCGGGATGCCGAGAGACTCGATCAGGTCGCGTGCGAGCGGGAACTGCGATATCAGTTCCTGCGGCGTCTCGGCCCGCTTCGCTTTGTATTCGGCAAACTCGTGATGCCGGAAGGTCTTTCCGGGCGCGTCAAAGGCAACGACGATGGAGTCCGGCTTCTCGCGTTCAAGAAGAACGAAGAGCATGCTAACGAACCCGAACAGCGCGTTAGTGGGCTGGCCATTGCTTGTGCTCAGGAAGCGCGTGCCGTAAAAGGCCCGGAAGAGCAGGCTGTAAGCATCTATGATGACAAGTTTCTTGCGCGCCATGCAGTGTGGGATGTTACCTTCGGCGGCTGCGCCTTGCCGTCCTTCGCTGGATGACCACCGCTCTTGCGGCCACCTCCGCCTGCGATGTGCCCTGGGCCGCCGCCTGGGTAACGAACGGAACGGCCACCGACATGAACAGCAGGCCGTCCAATCCGTCGAACGCTCAGCCGAGCCAAGCGGCAAACCGACGCCGCCGGACCGCAACTTTATTGACGCGATCTTGGGCCGCGACGAACCCCGCGCAACCGCGAAGCATGGCGTCATCGTCGGTGACCTGATGGCCGCAATCCACGAGTCTGCGCGGACCGGGAAGGCGGTCCGGACTGCGGATGGGCAGCCAATATCCTGACAGCCGCCAAGAACGGACACCAAGGACCTCCGCGCGGGATGCAGAGGCGAAATTTAGGCCCGGAAATCGTAGATCGCATCGCCGAAACCGAAGCGAGCCCACTTGAGTAGAATAAAAGAGAGAGATGGCGACCCAGCAATCCCAGATCACTCCGCAGGCTCAGGCCATGCTGGACTTCGCCTCCTATTTGCGCGACAGGCCGGATGGCACTGAGGAGAAGTCGGATGATCTCGCCGCCCGATTCGGACTTCCGATCGAAGTCGTTAGGGAGTCGTTGCGCGTTATCAGCACGAGTCGCAGGACACCCGACGAACGAGGCGCGAGCGAGCGCGCCGGCCTCGGCGCTCGCCTGAGAAGACCGATTGCCGCTACGGGCGACATCTTGCGGAATCACCCGGTGATTTCTGCCATCGCTCTGGGGCTTGCGATGGCGGCTGCGATCCCGCTCGGCCGCGCTCTCGGAGCTCCCTACGGGCCGGCACTGGTCGCGTCTGTTGGCGCGTTGGCTGGGGCAGGATTGATTGTCCTCAACTTTCTTCGGGCGCAGTTGCGCTATGCCCTCATCACGGCCTTTCTATTTGTGGTGCCGGTTCTGGCGGCACCCATGTTCACGTTCTTGTTCGCGTCCGCCGATGAACTGGGAATCGAGTTGGCCGACGTAGCACCGACAGGCGGAGTGCGTTTGGCATATTTCCTGGTGATGTTGGTCAATTACGTGCTGGCCGCCGCAGTGCTCACCACCATCGCCGCGCTGCTCGGGGGCTATCGCCGCGTGCGAAAGGAGATTCGCGAAGAGGAGAGGCGTGACCGGCTCGTCCTCTTGCAGCGCATTTTCGACCTCAAGGCACGACTGCAGGAGCCGCGGGGCGCAGACGGTAACAGGGACCG
>JADFGT010000076.1 GCA_022567555.1 Armatimonadota bacterium
GTACGTAGGCAGCTTTCCTGGCAGTGTCCGACGCTACAACGGCGCAACCGGTGCGTTCATTGACGAGTTCGTTCCTCACGGAAGCGGCGGGCTGTCCGCCCCCCAGGGGTTGCTGTTTGGCCCGGACGACAATCTCTATGTCGCTAGCCAGAACACCGACAATGTGCTGCGTTACGACGGGACGACGGGAGTATTTATCGACCAGTTCGTCGTTTCGGGCGACGGTGGGTTGGACCTACCGACCTATCTGATCTCCTTCCCCGTCCCTGAGCCGGCTACGATGCTGGTTCTCGGCGCAGGCCTCGCCGCTTTGGTCCTCAGGAGAAGAACCTCCGGACGGCTCGGAAGAATGAACTGAGCCTCCTGGGCAATTCCGTGTCCGTGGCGCAGCCGTACAAGTCCCGGAGGCGGAGGCGTGGCGCGGATCGAACGCGCGAAGGAATCTTCCACAGCCCGATAGCCCCAATCGCAATCTGTTCGTGCCCTTTCCTCTTTTCTGCCATTCCGCTACACCTTCATCAGGATAGAATGTAGGCTCCAGGGCAGGCAATGGAGACATAGAACAAGAGGACCGTGCCGGACTGAGTGAGGGATCGTGGCCATCGAGTCAGGGGCTAAAGAAAGGACATTTCGATATCGAGGCAGAGTTATCGTCCTTGTAGACTTGATTGCCGTTTCGCTGGCAATCGGTTGGTTGGCTTCCCCACTGTTCTATGCGCCGGTTCCTGGGTCGCTGACCACCTATCTGATCGGCGCCCCGCTGGCGATATGCATAGCGGTCTATGCTCTATTGGTGTTTCGCAATGCGCGATTGGTGGTTAAGGGCGACAGCCTGTATTCGTATAACGCTTTCAACCGCAGGAAAGGTCCGGTACGACTTGGAAGTGCAACCCGGCTCGCGCTAATGGAGAGTACGGATGAGTCAGGGCTGGTCACCCATGCACGGCGATGGAGCTTCAGACTCAGTGAAGGACCGAACCGGACATACATCAACGCGGGACTTGTGGGCCGGGACGCTCTGATGATCTCGCTATTCGAGCATGGAGTCCAAGCAGTGGACTTCGATTGGGACGAGGTGCTGCCCGGGGAGTACCTTGGCCGGCCGCGCAAACGGCGCCGCTCGCCGCTCTGGGTACGGTTAATGGTGATTATTCCTTTGCTTGCGGTCATTGCGTTCTTTCTTTGGGTTTGGTTCTTTTGGGACTGACCGAGACGCGCGGTCTCGGCCATTCCACGGTTCCAGGACCAATGTTCGACGGTTAGGGTCTATGTGCCGTGAGGTCTATTGTCCGGACGCCGGAGCGATCCCGACGATTGCGACCCGGAGTTCAATCGCGTCGCCGACCGACATCTCGGGCATCCCCTCTCCGATGCCAAACGCCTTGCGGCTCAATTTGAACTGACATCGAATGACCACAAGGTCTCCCTGCATTCCGCGCACACGTCGGCCGAGAGCGTCCTTGAGGTACGTGGCGGTGACGGGAATCGTCAACTCCTTGGTCACGCCGTGCATCGAGAAGTCGCCGGTCACGTCGGCGGCGATGGCCGAGCTGTCGCCTTCAGACGGCTTGGGTTTGACCTTCTTAATCTCGAACTCGATGGTTGGGTGCCGCTCCGCGTCGAGCCATCTCTGCCCGTGCAGGTGCCCCGTCATCGTCGCGTGCGTGACCTTCAGGGAACTGGTCGCCACGACGATCTTGCCGTGCGCCGCCTCCGGCCTCTCGGGATCGAAGAAGACCTTTCCGCTGATTCCCGTCGCGGTTCCGTGGATGGGCTCGAGGGTCGAATCTATGAGGAACGTCATCGCGTTCACGCCCTTCGGGTCCTTAAAGTCGAACTCGATGAGTTCGGACCGTACGAGGACGCCGGCGACCACGGCAACAGGACAAGCGAGTAGGACGGCGAACAACCGGTAATTCATCACAACCTACTACACGAGGCTGCGCGGGATTTCGTTCCCGCAACGCGAACCGCGGAGGTTGAAACTGCTCGGCCTAAGCTACACATCTCCACTCATCCTTCCTGCCGCCTTTCGGGTCGGCCTGCTTCGCATGTACCGTTCGTCAGGCTCTTATCCCGCACCTTTCGCAGGCGTGAGGTCTGCGCGCCCGGCATGATAGCCTCGCCACTGCGAGTGGCGAGGAGTGGCCCGTTGCATCAGATTCCGCGACCCAGCCGGGGCACAGGCAAAGTTACCGGGTAACTGCCCTGCCCATTAGAAATGTTCCTTAGACATGCTAACATGACCCTCGACCGGAGTCAATGCAGCCAGATGTAACTGCAGAAGAAGGAGAGTGAGCATGAGAAATTCAAATTTGCTAACGGTCAGCCTTGCGCTGAGCGCAGCGGTAGTGGCCCCGTCCCTGGCCATGGGCGGAGGCGTACTCACATGGTACAACGACAGAGCGGCGTTCAGAGCCGACAACAAGAACCACGGCAAGTTCCTGAAGGGCATTGAGGACTTTGAAGAGTCGATCCTGGAGCCGGACCGCGGCGTGCCGCACGATGACCCGCTGGACAGCACGACCACGCAGTTTCCCTATCCGAATGGAATCCTCATGGAGAACATTCGGATCCAGTCCAGGAAGGCTGATGGGACCCCGCGCGGAGCACGCGGCTTGGCCGCCGTCAGCGCCCCCGCCTTTGGTGTCACGAGCGATGTCGTCCTCGCTAACCAGGCCGTGGACAGCCTCGACCTCATCTTTCTCGACGAGCTGAAGTCCGGTATCGGATTCGACGTTCTGGACGTGTTCGGCAACCAGACAGGCGTGGATGTGTCAGTCTACGACCTTGGCGACAACTTCCTTGGCTCGATGGTGTACCCCGGCGATGCGGCCGGCTCCAACTTCGCAGGGGTGTGGTCCACCAGGGCGATCGGCCGGATCAACCTCTTTTCGACCGGGGGCGGTGCCCAGGGCGCGGACAACGTTGAGATGTGGGTCGTTCCTGAGCCCACGAGCATGATCGCCCTGTTGGGAGGAGGCCTGATGCTTCTGGCGCGCTGGCGGCGGCGCAAGGCATAGTCTGCTCTTTGGCATAACATAACAAGTCGATGCGAACCTCCTGCCCGTAGGGGCCGGAGGTTCGTTTCTGTTTGCCACCCCCCCTACGCCATCGCCGCCTAATAGCGCCGCCAAACAGTTCCGGCGACAACCTCACCCGCGGAGGGGTGAGGAGAGGAGAACTTCCACTACCCCCCCGCGATTGCGCCGACGATGAAGAAAGGCTCCGCCCCGCTCGCCACCGCGTCCGGCAGAGGCGTGTCCGAAGCGTCCAGCGAAAAGTCCTTCCCGCACGCGAAAAACCTGATGAACGGCCGGCGCACTTTTGTCACGTGGTCGCGCATCGTGCCCTTCAGCATCGGATACCTCGCTTCCAGCGCGTCCAGTATTGAGCCGTGGGAGACCGGACCCTCAATCTCCAGCTCCACCTCGCCGCTCACGCTCGCGAGCGTACGCAGGTGCGGAGGGATCTTCACGCGGATCATGACAGCGTCTGCACCTCCACTGACAAAACTGCCGGCAAGTCGCGCACGATTGGCGTCCAACTGTCGCCGCCGTCGGAAGAGGCGTACACCTGTCCGCCCGTGGTTCCGAAGTACACGCCGCACGGATCGAGCGAATCCACCGCCATCGCCTCGCGCAGCACGTTGACGTAACAATCCTTCTGCGGCAGGCCCTTGGTCAGCGCCTCCCATTCGTTCCCTCCCGTCCGGCTGCGATACACGCGAAGCTTCCCATCGTGCACGTAATGTTCTGAGTCGCTCTTGATCGGAACGACGTAGATGGTTTCCGGCTCGTGTGCGTGCACCTCGATCGGAAACCCGAAGTCGCATGGCAGGTTGCCGCTCACCTCGTGCCACGATTCGCCCGCGTCGTTGCTGCGCATGACGTCGTAATGCTTTTGCATGAAGAGGACGCTCGGCCGCGACGCGTGCATCGCGATTCGATGAACGCAATGTCCCACGTCGGCCTCCGGATCGGGCATGAAGTCCGAGCGCAGACCGCGATTGATCGCGCGCCACGTCTTTCCGGCGTCGTCGGTGCGAAACACGCCCGCGGCCGAAATTGCGACGTACATTCGCTGGCCGTTCGTCGGATCAACGAGTATCGTGTGCAAACACATTCCGCCCGCGCCCGGCTGCCAATCGGACCCAGACCCATGGCGGCGCAAGCCCGAGATCTCATGCCACGTCTTGCAGCCGTCGGTCGAGCGAAACAGGGCAGCATCCTCCACGCCGGCGTAAACGATGTCCGGGTCGTCGAGCGACGGCCTCAAGTGCCAGACGCGCTTGAACTCCCAAGGATGCGGCGTGCCGTCGTACCACTTGTGGGTGCCCGGAACGCCGTCGTAGACGAACTTGTTGCTTTCGCCCTGCGGCATCCCTTGGGACGAAACCAGCTCCTCGGGCTCGCTTCCTGGCGTTGACCAGGTCTTGCCGCCGTCGTCGGAGCGCTGGATGATCTGCCCGAACCACCCGTTACTCTGCGAAGCGAATATCCGGTTTGGGTCGGCGGGCGAAGCCTTCATGTGATAGATCTCCCAGCCGCCGAATAAGGGGCCGTCAATCCGCCACCGCTCACGCTTGGCATCCGAAGTCAGGACGAACCCTCCTTTTTTGGTTCCGGCCAGCAATCGCACTCTGCTCATTCCTTCCTCTCTCCTTCCGCCCCATTATGTCCCGGTGCGCCGCCGCCTGGCTCCATCTACACAGAATCTCCCTCTCCTCACCCCTCCGGGGATCGCGTCATTGTGTTCGATTTGCGCGGTTTGGGCGACTCTCGACCGCACACGTTGAAGCCAACCTCTTTCGGTCGAGTCGCCCCTACACAGGTCGTGACTACTCGATGACGCAGGACCTGCGAGGGGCGAGGCATTGCCAGTTGCATCAGATTCTGCCACCCAGCCGGGGCACAGGAAAAGTTGCCGGGTTTTTGTCCGGACTGTTGTAAATATGCCCATAACGCGCTACAATGACCCTCGACCGCAGTCAATCTCGACCGCAGTCATTTCAGTCAGATTTAAGTGTAAGAGAAAGAGAATGAGCATGAGAAATTCAAGATTGCTAACGTTCATCCTTGCGCTGAGCGCGGCAGTAGTTGCTCCGTCCTTGGCGATGGGCCAACTCACATGGTACAGCGACAGAGCGGCGTTCAGGGCCGACAACAGGAACCACGGCAAGATCCTGAAGGGCATTGAGGACTTCGAAGAGTCGAACCTGGGCACGTTTCAACTCATGCGATTCGATGACCCGCTGGACAGCACGACCACAAATGAGCCCTATCCGAATGGAATCCTCATGGAGAACATTCGAATCCAGTCCAGGACGGCTGCAGGGGTCCCGCGCGGAGCAATGGGCATGCTCGCCGTCAGCGTCGGCCGCGGGGGAGCCACGAGCGACGTCGTCTTGGCCAACACCTTTGGGGACAGCTTGGACCACATGTTCCTCGACGAGTTAAAGTCCGGTATCGGATTCGACACTCTGGACTTTGCCGGCGCCGGCAACGTAGACGTGTCAGTCTACGACCTTGCCGGCAACCTCCTTGGCGCGATAAACTCCCCGGCGGACACGGCCGGCACCAACTTCCTTGGTGTCTGGTCCGAAGTTCCGATCGGCCGGATCAATATCTTTTCGCCTGGGGGCGGTCGTGAGGGCGCGGACAACGTTGAGATGTGGGTCGTTCCTGAGCCCACGAGCATGATCGCTCTGTTGGGAGGAGGCCTGCTGCTTCTGGCGCGCCGGCGGCGCAGGGCATAGTCTGCTCTTCGGCATAACATAATGATGCAATGCGAATCTCCCGTCCGGAGGGAGAGGTGGTTCGTTTCTCTTTGCCACCGCCCGCGCGTTTCGGCGGGTGGCCTGGGCGGGTGACCCGGTTTGCTCCAGCGAGGGCCTTTCCTACGCGCGCCGGCCGGGGCCGGGCGGGCGCGGCCTCAGTCGTCAATGGGAACGAGCCAGATGTTCCGGAAGCGCACGGGTGCGCCGTGGCTTTGCAGCATGACCGGTCCCTTCGATGGCTGAGGGCCCTCCAGCCCGGCGGTCGTCGGGGATTTCTCAATCTCAATGTCGCGATGAATCCTTATGCCGTTATGCCAAACGGAGATACGCGGTTTGGCGAGAAGGTTTCCTGCATCGTCAAATCGCGGCGCATAGAACAGGATGTCGTAACTGTTCCAGGTTTCGGGCGGCTTGATAGTGTTCTGATCCGGGTCCTTCTGGCCGTAGATTGCGCCGCAGCCGCCGAACTGATATGTCGTGTTCTCCCAACTGTCCAGCATCTGGATCTCATAGCGGCCATGGTTGTAGACCCCGCTGTTGGCGCGCCCCTGCCCCGACCGGCCGGGCATCAGCGGCAGCCAAAACTCGATGTGCAGCCTGTAGTCGCCGAACAGTTGGTTCGTCATGAGGTCGGGCGTGCCGGCCTTCACGACGAGCGCGCCGTCCACGACCTCCCACGCGCAGGGTTCGCCCGTCACCCGGTGGACCCAGGCGGACGTGTCCTTTCCATCGAAGAGCACGACCGCCCCGGGCGGAGGCTTCGCCCGGTCGTCCCCGGGCGTCTGCCCCTGCGCAGGGAGGGCAGTCGCAAGCACAAGGGCCAAGAGCGATATCATAAGACCTCCATCATTCTGCGCACAGCCGGCGCGCTGTGTCAATGAGAGGCGACAGCCAATCACAGGACCTCCTTCGCCCGCACAGCGAGTATGCTCCTTTTAGATGCGGGACTTGATCGAGCAATACACGCAGGACAAGGAAAACCTCGGGACGTTCTATCACGTTGCCTTTTCACCGATGCGGCACGCGCGGCTGCGGGCGTTTTACACCGAATGGCAGGCGCGGCTGGAGAGCGCTGACTTCGACGCGCTCGACCAGGACGGAAAGGTTGATTACATACTTCTCCGCCGCGAACTGAAGAACGAACTGCGCACGCTCGAGTTTCAAATGGAGCGGCGCGACGCAGTGCTGCACCTGCTACCGTTCGCGGCCGCGATCGCGGAACTCGAGGAGCGGCGGATGCGCATTGAGCCGCTCGACCCCAAGGAGACCGCCGCTAATCTGAACGAAATCCTGAAGCAAGCCGAGCAGCTGCACCGGCGCGTAGAGACCGGCCACGACCCGAACTGCAATAAAGCGGACGAAGAGATCGAGCCGCTGAAACCCGGCGAGGTCTTGGCGTTTCGCGCGTCTAAGATGCTGAAAGAACTCAGAGAAGTATTGGAAACTTGGTTCAAACATTACGACGGCTTTGATCCGCTTTTCACCTGGTGGTGCCGCAAGCCGGGCGAGAACCTGAAGAAGAAGCTGGACGAGTATGAAAAACTGCTGCGCGAAAAGGTGGCCGGAGCGGCCGAAGAGGACGAGTCGCCGATGGTCGGCGATCCGGTCGGTGCGGAAAGGCTGGCGGAAGACCTGGCGCACGAAATGGTCCCTTACACGCCGGAGGAGTTGATTGAAATCGCGGAGCGCGAGTTCTCATGGTGCGATAACGAGTATGCCAACGCCGCGCAAGAGATGGGAAAGAAGGATTGGCGCGAAGCGCTGGACCATGTAAAAAACCAATATGTCCCGCCCGGCGAACAGGGCGCGCTCGTGGCGGCGCAGGCGCGCGAGGCGATCCGGTTCGTGGAGGAGCGCGACCTGGTTATGGTAGACGATTTGTGCAAAGAGACCTGGCGCGTTGACATGCTGGATGAGAAGGCGCAGCGGCGCCTGCCGTTTGCCGCCTACGGCGGGCAAAAGCAGGTCGTCTCCTATCCGCTCGACACCATGGACACGGAGACCAAACTGATGAGTTTGCGCGGCAACAACAGGCACTTCAACCGCAACGTAACACCGCACGAACTGATTCCCGGCCATCACCTGCAATCCTATATATCCAAGCGGCACCGCGCATACCGAGGTGTTTTCAGAACGCCGTTTTATATAGAAGGCTGGACTATGCACTGGGAGTTTCTTTTTTGGGAACTCGGCTGGCCGCAATCTCCGGAAGACCGAATCGGAATGCTCTTCTGGCGATCGCATCGGTGTGCGCGCATAATCGTTTCGCTGAAGTTCCATCTCGAAGAGATGGAGCCGCAAGAGATGGTGGATTATCTGGTGGAGCGCGTGGGGCACGAGCGGCACACAGCCGAGAGCGAAGTGCGGCGGTTCATCGGAGACGATTACCCGCCGCTGTATCAGTGCGCGTATCTCATCGGCGGGCTCCAGGTTCATGCGCTCTATCGGGAGTTGGTGGGGGATGGAATTATGGCGCCGAAGGAGTTTCACGACAGGTTTTTGCGACTGAACGCGGTTCCTATCGCCCTCGCGCGGGCGAGCCTGAAGGACCTGCCGCTATCGCCGGATTACGAGGGTGGCTGGCGCCTTGACTGACCGGTAAGCCCGCAGCGCCGGTGCTCGCGCGCCGGGCTGGGGCGCCCCGGCCGTGCAGACGATTGCGCGCACCGGGTATCACTCAGGGCATCTCGGCCATGTGCTGGGGGGGCAAGATGAGAAGACGAACCAAGAAAAAGACTCAGACCACGGCCCGCACGGGAGCCTCGGCCTTTCGGGCGCTGAGGCGCTTCTTTGACCGGAACGGATATGTGCGTCTCCCGGACCCGAAGAAGCAGAGACGGTTCGGCAGCGACTATAAGAAAGGGTATGAGGTCCGGCTCGTTGCCGAAACAAAGGCTGAACTCCGCGAGATTCGCCGGTTGCTGAAAGGGGCCGGCTTCAAGGTCGCCCGCTCGTTCGAGAAGAACTACAGATACGTGCAGCCGGTTTACGGCCAAGAGGCCGTTGAGCGCTTCCTCGCGCAGTAAATCCGACATCGCCCCAGGGCGAACCCGGCCGGCCGGGCGACGGGGACGCCGCTACCTGCCGCGCACGCGGTCAAACAGTTCACTCGCCGGCTCCTCCTCTCCAGCGGCGAGGTACAGGAAGGCAAGCGCGAAGGCCGACGCCCTGTCCCTTTCCGCAGGTTCACGAAGGCTGCCGATCGTTTCCTCCAGGCGGCCGGCCTGGGCGATTGCGTCCGCCCACGCGCCGACGATCTCCTCGTCGAACGGGCTCAGGCGCTTCGCGTCGCTCAGGTGTTCGATGGCCCTCTCCGGCTCGCCCATTTGCAGAGACAGGCGGCCCATGATGAACCGTGCCGCTGCGAAATCGGAGTCCAACTCGGAGGCGCGTCCTGCCGCCTCGTACGCTTCCGGGAACTTCCCTTCTTGCGCAAGAACGAGCGCCAGATCGAAGTGCGCCTCCGGCAGCGTGGGTTCCAGGGCAATCGCTTCCTCGATCTGCTCCCGCCCGCCTCTTAGGTCGCCCAACCGCGCCATGAGCATGCCGAGGTTCAGGCGGGCGTGCCCGTCGCCCGGATTCTGCCGGACCGCCGCTTCATACGCTTCGAGGGCCTCTTGCGGGCGGTCGAGAGCCAGCAATGCAGCACCGAGGTCCTGCTGGGCACCGGGCAGTTCCGGATCAATTTCAGTGGCCCTTTGAAGATGATCCGCCGCCGCCGCCATCCGCCCGTCCGCGGCAAGAACTTGCGCGAGCGCGTATTGCGCCGCCCCGAGGCCAGGGTCCAGTTCGACGGCGCGTTCAAGATGGAGTTCCGCCATTTCATCGTCGTCCAGAAACCGATAAATCGAGCCGAGTTTGTGCTCAGTGTCGGCGACGGCAAACAGGCCGTAGCGGCGGCTCCACGTCATGTGCTTTAGACTATTCCTTGCGGCCTCCAACGCGACAGGGTCCCCGGCGCCTCCCGGCCCGTCGAACAAAGCCTGGGCTTTCTCCAACTGCCGGTTCCCCTCATTGACGTGGTATTGCAGCACCGCGGAGTGGGCGACGAAAGCGGTGAGAAGGGCGGAAACGATCAAGAAGACCATGCCGGATCGAGTCCTACGTTTGCTAATTCGGAACTGAACACGCTGCATTCGCACGTTCGGCGTGTAAAGGGTGCGCACGGCCTGGACTATCAGTACGGCCGTGATGGAAGCGAGACCCAATGAAAGGAAAAACGGAATCGCGTTATAGAGGCCTCGGAACGCATAGAGCGACACGCCGAACACCGCGACCATCGCGAGGTCTTCGGCCCAAGTGAAGTCATATTTCTTCTGCCGGCGCTTTTCGGTCGGCCGCCCCTTCATCAGGCTGGTCTTTCCAAAACCGAAATAGAGCGCATTCTTTGGACAGACGCTTATGCAGTCCATGCATTTCATGCAGCCGGAATCAACGACCATGCCATACAACTTGACCTCCTCATGAACGCGGACGTTAGATGTACACATCGCTGTACAGTGGCCGCAGCCGTCGCATGCGTCGGTCACGCGGATTTTTCCCACTGCAAGCCGGTCCACTGCTCCGAAGAACGCGCCATAAGGACAGCCGTAAGTGCAAAAGCCCTTGTTGCCGAGAAATAATACAATGAGAGGCCCACAGACGCCGAGTGTGAGCAGCGTGATCCAGAGACCGGGAAACGTCTCCCAAAACGAATCTGTCGTTAGATGATATACGATCTTAGGAAAGGGCCTCCCTTCCCAAACGCGAACGACTTGCGGCCAGATAAACATATAAAACGCCGCGAAAATCGGCACGAAGACAAGCAACCGGGAGCGGAACGGTTTCGGCTTCAGGCCAATCTTTTTCATGATCCAACCGCAGAGGTCCTGATAAGCCACGACGTGGCATGCCCATCCACAGAAGAAACGCCCGAACACCATAGTGCCCAATATCAGAATAACAAAAAGGATGAACCCGACGTTGAGCCACCCTTGTTCCAGTGTTTGCATCGCCTCGCTCGGCTCGACCGGCGTTAGGGTGCGGCCCGTTATCAGCCAGTGGGCGATGTGAACGGCGATGATGAGGTGGACGAGGACAAGGACCGCGGCCCGCCACTTGCTTCGCTTCGAGGGCCGAATCTCAAGCGGCCGAGCGCCGCGCCCGGCCTTCGGCCGGCGCGGTTTCGCTCGAGCGACCACGTCTCTCGGAATGCTGCTCATAGATTGATCGCCGTTCAGGACCGCGGGACCCGTCGGCCCCTAACTACTTATGAGCATTTTAGCCTAACTAAACAGTGACAAGCACAGAGCCTCATACCAGTATTGTTGTCCGCAGGCCACTGCGACCGCCAGTGAACGTGGCGGAGCCGCCCTGTGAGAATGTCGGTTCTTTGGGTGGCGTCGGACAGCAATCCGGCTGATTTCGCCGTTTCTTGCCCCATGTGCCGAGGAGCGCTTCCAAAGAACCTCAGTGCGGGTAACATCCGGCTGCATCAGAGGAGGTGCCGAATGATACGAAAAGGCTTTGTTGCGGCCATTTTGGCGTGCCTCGGAATGGCGGCCACCGCGGGCGTGCAAGACGACTTCAAACGAGAAGGCGACGCGGCGGCGCGGGCCAAGAAGGACCCCCTGGAGGGCAAGGCTCCGCCGAAACTCCAGGTGACCAATTGGATGAACACGGGCGGCAAAGAACTGAAGCTGAAGGACTTGAAAGGCAAGGTCGTCGTCCTTGATTTTTGGGGAGTATGGTGAGGTCCTTGTAGGGCGGCGGTGCCGCACCTCAAGGAACTGCACAGCCGCTACAAGGACCAGGGCCTGGTCCTGATCGGAGTTCACACGGAAAGAAGCGCCGAAGGAATGGCCGAATTCGTGAAGGGCGAGTTCGATCGCTTGGGAATTCCCCGCGGCTACGGTTGAGATTTGACCGCCGATACCGCCGGCACTGCGTTCGGAAAACCACCTCAGGTGGTGACGAAGTTGTGCCGAGGGGGCAACACGATGAAAATTTTCTGGACTGCCGCCTTGTCCAGCGTTGCGATTCTCACCTGGAGTCCGACTGTCAGGGCACAGTATGGTGGATCGATTCCACAACCGCTGACGCAGGCTGCGTACTGTCCCACCTGTGCACAGCAGGGCGAACCGCATGCCGTACCCGACGTGGGTTACCAGCCGTGGCAACCGTGGCACGACGCGGCACCGGGTCCGTCTTCTGGGGATTTGTATCGCGGCTACTCAAACCTCGACGACACCAACGCGGGCTGGTACATCGGCGGCATTGCCGGTGCGGTGTTCCTGGCTGACCAAAAGAGTGAAGCGGTCAATCCGAACGTGCGTCGCGTCATCGATGGCAAATTTGACTGGAATGGTGCCGGTGGAATGCTGGTCGGTTACCGGTTCCCGGTGCATCCCAGAGACATGGGACAACTGCGGATCGAGTTCGACTCGATCTATCGGGATAACGGAATCAAGACGCTGTTGTCCAACGACGTCGAGTTCCCTGCTGCCACGGGAGAGGCGACGTCGAGTTCGTTTATGTTTAACGTGGCGCTGGACTTCACCAATTGGCACAGTTGGATCACGCCTTACGTCGCCGGCGGAGTGGGTGTGCTCTACATTAGCGAAACCCTTCATTACGGCAACGCGCGACTCGACGACCACGATGTCGTGTTCGCGTTCCAGGGGATGGCCGGCGCATCGATCAAACTCTGGGAAAACGTCGAGTTGTTCACTGAGTTTCGCTACCTCGGCGGCTCGAATCCGAAGTTCCGGCGAACTTCACAGTCCGCGCCGACAGTGCTGGATCTCCGCTCTGAGTACAACACCTACGGGGTCATGGGCGGCGTGCGGATCAATTTGTATTGAGGAAAAAGGAAAAAGGAAAAAGGAAAAAAACGCGACCGCATGACCTTTTTTACTTTTGACTTTTGACTTTTTACTTTCCATACTCTTTGATCTTCCGATACAGGGTACGTTCGCCGATGCCAAGCAGCGTTGCCGCCTCTTCCCGTTTGCCGTCGGTCAGTTCTAAAGCCCGTTGGATATAGTATTTCTCAACTTCGGTCAGCGGCTGGCCGATCAGGAGCGCGTCATCCTGGGCAGTCAGCTCGGTTCCGTGCACACGGTCACCGTGGGAGGCCGCCTCCTGCCCCAGGCCGTCCGGAAATGCGCGCCCAGCGTCTTCGGCGCTTTTACGATATCCGGGTCATTATTCGTCGGTGCCATAGTATTTACTAGTATAACACTGTCGGACTCCGCGCCAGTCCCTAAGAACCGCCCTGCCCTCCCCAAGCGACGCGGGAATGGCTGCGCCATT
>JADFGT010000077.1 GCA_022567555.1 Armatimonadota bacterium
TCTGGCGCTCGTTCTGCTGGGTCTGGGCGGCGCCCTCGGCGGCCGCCTGCGCCGCCTGGTTGGCTATGAACGCGGCGTGCCAGTCGTTATAGGCGTTCAGCACTGCGGTGGACTCGGGGGCTCCGAAGCCCCAGGTGGCGAAGTTCGCCTGAAAGTACGTGTTGAACGCGCTCATCCACGCGTCGAAGTCGGCATTGCCGAGCGGAGGCCATGTAGATGCCATGTTCTGTCTCTCCTATATCAAGTCGCCCAAACCCTGAAGCTCGAGCGCTACTTGAGATTCTCGGCAGATTCCCGGAAGTCTGCAGTCGTTCGAGAGGGCCCGGACGTTCAGAACCATCGTCAGGCCCTATGGGTCGCTCCCCCCGCAGCGCCGCAGCAATTCCGCGAGCGCCTTGGTAGTGTCGTTATCAGAGCCCAACTTCCGCAGGGCAATCTGGTATGCCGTATAGGCGAGAGAACGAGCCTTCTCCTTGCGCCCGGCGCTGAAGTACAGCCACGCCAAGTAATTCATGCTCCTCAGCGTGTCCGGGTGCTCTTCGCCCAACACCCTCCGCCTGAGCCTCAGCGTCTCCTCGTAGAGCGGCTCCGCCTCCCCGCAGCGGCCTGTGGCAGCGTACAACAGCGCCAGGTTGTCTCTGCTCGTTAGGGTGTCCGGATGTTCTTCGGTCAGCAGCTTTCGCCTCACCTTCAGCGCCTCCTCGAAGAGCGGCTCCGCCTCCCCGTAGCGGCCAGTGGAGTAGTACAACAAGGCCAGGTTGTTCATGCTCACCAGGGTGTGTGGGTGCTCTTTGTCCAACACCTTCCGACAAATCCTCAGCGCCTTCTCGAAGAGCGGCTCCGCCTTCCCGTAGCGGCCTGTGGAGTAGTACAACATGGCCAGGTTGTTCATGCTCGTTAGAGTTTCTGGGTGCTCTTTATCCAACACCTTCCGCCTCAGCCTCAGCGTCTTCTCGAAGAGCGGCTCCGCCTCCCCGTACAGGCCTGTGGCGTCGTACAGCTCGGCCAGGCTGTTCATGCTTGACAGCGTGTCCGGGTGCTCTTCGCCCGACACCTTCCGCCTCAGCCTCAGCATCTCCTCGAAGAGCGGTACCGCCTCCCTGTAGAGGCCCGTGGACTTGCACGACGCCGCCCGGTTGTTCATGCTCGTTAGGGTGTCCGGGTGCTCTTCGCCCAACACCTTCCGCCTCAGCCTCAGCGTCTCCTCGAAGAGCGGCTCCGCCTCCCCGTAGCGGCCTGTAGCGTCATACAGCTCCGCCAGATTGTTCATGCTTGACAGCGTGTCTGGGTGTTCATCACCTAATTGTTGTTGCCTCAGCTGCAGCGTCTTTTTGCAGAGCGTCTCGGCGTCCGCATAGCGGCCCATGGCCCCGTACAGCACCCCCAGGTTGTTCATGCTTGACAGCGTGTCTGGGTGTTCACCACCCAATTGTTGTTGCCTCAGCTGCAGCGCATCTTCCATGAGCCGCTTGGCATCCTGATATAACCCCCGCTCGAACAAGAACAGCGCAAATCGCGCCATTGCGCTCATGGTTCGCTCATCCTCGGGACCAAACAGGTCCAGGCTCCTGCCGTATTCTGCCACCATCAAGTCGTAGGCCTCTGCCGTCAGATTGAGCCGCAGGGCCATTTCCCGCGCGTCGCTAATGGTCTTCCGTATGCGCTCAGCCTCTTCTGGGCTGGCGATCTTGGCAGCCCCGGCGTACGATTCTAGGGCTCGACCCACGTGACCGGAAAGCATCTGAATCTCGGCATGGCCCATAAGCAATTCCACTTCGCGCTTCTCCTCTTGGTCGAGGGCCTCTCGATACAATGCATCGGCCTCGTCGTAATTCTTCTCCGACCTGAGCGTATAAACCCGCTTCGTGAACTCATCATCGGAGGTTAGCGCGGCTCTCTCCTCAATAGCGCGCAGTTCACTTTCTAATCTCTCTGTCGATTGGTCGTTTTGCGCCACCAATCTTTGCAGGTTGGCAGCGCTTTCTTCCAAAATTACCTTTTCTGACTCGAGATACTGCCCGTAGGCGACTCGTCGCTCTGGGTCCTCAGGAGACGCTGAAGCTGCCGCGCGAGATGTTCGATGAAGCTTGTGATAGATCTTACTGACGGCCTCCTGTGCCGCAAGAAGCTGATTACGCTTGTATAAGTCTTTTTCATCCGCCTCGGCTTTCCGAAGTGTTAAATCGGAGACGTCTTTCCTTAGGTGGAATATCGCCTCTCGTATCTCGCCAACACCCTTCTCAGTTCGCCGTACCGAGGCGAGTATCTCGGACGATTGCTTGGTGACCCGCTCCAGCGGCTGTGTTAGGTCTGGAACTTGCCTTTGCTTTGCTAACACGTCGCGTAATTCACCCAGCCAAGGGGTATTTTCGATCATGTCACTGACAAGATCGGGCAGTCCCCAAATCGCCTCACTCAGGAAAGCCTTAAAGGCGGCCTCATGCTGCTTTGTCTTGAGTCCCTCTGCGAATTCGTATCGCAATTGGGCGGGCAGCTCTCTATTGAACCGTTCCATCGAGTCGTCGGTTAGATGGGGCCTATGCCTCGCGATTCGTCCCAGCAACGCCGTTGCAATATCCACGTCGCGTCCCCAGATTAGAGCCGCTAAGAGCGACGACTCGACTGCGCCAGTCTTTTCTTCGCCAACTACCACTGATGCGGACTCCCGGACTCGGGAGTAAGCCGCACTGAGAGCGGGCCTGTCGTTGCATTCGGTTTCACACGTCTTCAGCGCCGCGACCAGGCTCTGCCTTGTAAGAAGAAAGAAGTCTTTGTTTCGGCGGCCCTTTACCCTTGCGACGATGCCATCCAAGACCCGAGACCCGGCTTCGGCGAACAAAGTGGCCGCGATGCTCGCGTAAAGGGCGCCGCCGACCTGTCCGGCTGCAGAACCCGCCCCGCCCAGGAGGATGCATTCCAGAATCACTGCCCATCAGTTTACAGTACAGAGGATGCCAGTGCTCGGCCTGTTTATTCGGTAACCGGCAACTCCACGCAGATTCTCACGCTCTCGACTTCTTTGGGCTCAGAACCTCGACAGGCTTCCGAGATTCGGCGCGCGGAGCAGGGGGCCAGGCTACTCGTCCGGCTTCACGGTCTCCCGGCCGGGGGCGAGGAGGGGCCGGAGGTCGTGGGGGTCGTCGAGGGTCCATTCGTCCCCCGGGAGGGAGCAGATCAGAGGCATGACCACGGTGTCCCGCGCCGGTCGTTTAGCCGGAAACGGGCCCGATTCGGCCCCTACTTGAGGTTTTTGAACGTGAAACCTCAAGTAATCCCTGAGAGTCAGGGGGATTCTCGCGAGATTCAAGGGAATCTGTTAACACTTCAAGGGAATATTTGAATTATTCCCTTGCAGGTCCGAGACCTGCAAGTGTATATCGGAGACCTGCAAGGGAACATCGGAGACCTACACGTGCATATCGGAGACCTGCAAGGGAACATCGGAGACCTACACGTGCATATCGGAGACCTGCAAGGGGATATCGGCGACCTGCAAGGGAATGTCCGAGACCTACACGTGTATATCGGAGACCTGCAAGGGAATGTCGGAGACCTGCAAGTGCCGGACTCCGACTGGCGACTGCCGACTGGCGGCCCGAGGCGGGTTGCGCGGAGGGCCGGGCTACTCGCCCGGCTTCGCGGTCTTATGGCCGGGCACAAGGAGGGACCAGAGTTCTTCCAGGTTGTCTTGGGTCCACTCATCCTTCGCGACGAAGCACATCAGACTCAGGACCACGGTGCGCCGGCGCTGCTGCTCCGACTGGTGAGACAGCGCGGGGACGCGCTTCTTGAGTTGGGGCTCGATGTATGCGTACAGCATCTCGAAGCCCTCTTTGCGCAGCGCATCGGTGGCAGCGTCGTTCTCCCAATCCGCATGCCGGCCGACGAGCGGTCCGGCGGCCTCCTCGACGGCTCGCATCACCTCTTCCGGCACGGTCTCGCGCAATTCCGGCAGGCGCAGCACGGCCCCCGGATGGAAGAAACAGCGCCACGCCCACGGAAACTTCTCCTCGGTAATCTTGCACAGCCTCCTCAGGGACTCGGTTTGCCCGCCCGTCAGGGGCGGCCTGCCGGTTTCGGGGTCCGGCTTTGGGGGGATGAGCCGGTCCGCGTCCAGCAGTATCTCGCCCACGGCGTCCTTGTCCGGGGGGTGTAAAGCGAGCAGATGGAAGGTGAGCGTCCGCCGCCTCTGCAGTTCGTCCTTCGCGGCGAACTCCTGCGATGCGGCGATGGCTTCGTCCATGAGAAGATGGATGAGGCTGTCGAGGGCTTTCCTGCGGTCGTCTATCGGCGCGCCGGTGTCGGTGAGGGTGGCGTAGGACTTCGGATGCAGGTTTTGCGCGCTCATGCAGAGCGCGATGATCGCCGCCGCCTCCGGATTCGGTTCGGGCATGTCGGAGATATTACCGGGCCGAGCTTGAGGTTTTTACTCGCAATACCTCGGGCGGACTCCGACTGGCAGGGACCGATTGGCGATATACGATAGACGATTGACGAGAAGCCGGGGCAGGAGGCGCGCGGCCTGCGGTTGCTAATGGTAGATCTCTTGCCTAACGTCCACGATCTTCCAGCCGTCTTTCGTCCGCTCCAAGAGGAAGAAGAGGTCCGCGCTGTGTATAGACCAAGGCACCCAAGTCATCTTTACGCAAGCGTAGCGTCCGTCGTGCGAGTAGGCCGGCGGGTAGAGGCGCCCATCGGCACGCATGGTCCCATGTTTTCTGACAAAGCCCTTGGACTCAATCTCGGAACCAAATGTAAGCAAATTGCCCTCAATTTCGCCGAGCACGATGCGCTCGTCTAACTCCATATCCTCCAGCGCCTTCACTGAGCCGGGGTCGAATCCTGGGCCTTCGCGGCGAATGGAGTCCTTCATGTTGCGCAGCTTCGCCAGTATCTCTACCTTATCCCCGTAGCCCTCGTACGACTTAATTGCGTCATCCAATGAGGGTTCGAAATCGGGCCTCGTTTCAGAATCCAGTTCGAGCCTCAGAAGGAGGAAGTCGCCGTCCATCCAGGGGTACGGGTCCCAAACCGAATTGTCGAAAAACGCCAGCATCGCCGCGTTGATCACCGCTGCGTCGTCCGGGAGTAGCTCGACCGACTCCCTGTCGATAACTCCATAGCTGTCCGCCGCTTGCTCGGTCGGCTCCTCGCTGTCGCGGGAACAGCTTGCAGATAAGAGCACGAACGGAAGCCCGACGCATACTGCGGCGAGCGCCGCCCATCTCAACTTCGTGTGGCTACCGACGATTGCCATTGCCATCGTCATTCTATCAGGAAGCGGCGCAAACCCGCGCAGTCCCCTGCAATCCGCGATCGGGAGGGGCGGCTGGGCGCCGCTCAGCGACTTCCGCACGTTCTCACCCCGTCCATACATCAGGCAGGCAGGATGGACAGTTCACGGATACGGCGGGCTGAGGCCATTGGACGGGACCGGCCGCCGGCACTCGTGCAGGCGGTCGCTTACGCCACGGTTGCGGTCGGCCTCTTCTGGCTCGTCAGATTGGCCGTGCCGCTGTTCAGCACCCATTACGCATACGACGTCGCAAGGCGTGAAGAGAATGTGGCCTGGCTCGGTGAAGCGTTGCTGCTTTCGATGCCGACGCTGATCTTCGCTGCCCTTGCGGCAAGACTGCTTTGGTTACGCCATCGGTGGGGACGCTATCTGACGATCATCTACTGGGCCTTCTCCTTCGCGGGGTTTCATGGTCTGTTCAGAGGGCAGTTCATTGATCCCAGATCGTGGGGGACAGACAGCGGTCCTCAATTTTTGTGGGCCTGGGACAACAATATGTGGAACCTTCATCCGATTTCCACATCGCTCGTTTTCCTGGTCTCCATCACCGCGCTGGCGGGCCTGTGTTGGCTGCTGTTCGCGCATCCTTCATTCGAGACGCAACCGGCGACCGGCACGAACGAGCGAGATTTCATACGGCCGAACGACGCGAACGCACGGCGGACTGGATGGCGATTCGTCAAGCTCGTCGTGCTTTCGGTGATCATGTATTTGCTCCTGGCGTTGGCGGACGTCGTTTCGCTGCTTTCGGACTTCGTCGGACGGTTCACGGGATTCAACTACATGGAAGGTCCGACCCTCCCGGCATTTCTCGGCGCGGCCGCGCTCCTGTTGTTCATGTCGTCGCGGCGTCTGGACGTGAATGCGCGGAAGGTCTCGCTCTATCTCGGCAATCGCGCGCTGACGCTATTCGAAGTACCGTGGTTCCGCGTGCGGCGAATCGTGGTAATTGAGCATAACCGGCACCCTCGCACAGCAGTGTTTTACTACGACTCGCGTTTCCTCTTGCCGTTCTCCATGGCGATTCATGCTAAGCGTTGGCAGAACGGGGAGCAGGTGATTGACAAAGCGCTCGATCTTGCGCGCGGGTACGAGATACCGATCGTCTTGCGCCGGTCGCCGGACTTCATACCGTGGCTGGCATGGGGCGTCATCCTTGCCGGATTGGCCTGCGGCTTTGTGATGGCCTTCTTGTGGACCGAAACCATGCAGTCGTACGCGGATGGGGAAATCGGGTTCAAGCAGGTCGGGACGATGCCGCAACCGATAAGGTTTGCCGCGCTCATAACGGCGAGCACAGTGCTCCCGTTGTTGGGCCTCGGCTTGCTGTCTGCGTTTCACCGGGGGACGGGACGGCCGGTGCTGCTGTTCATGTATGCGGGGGTGCTTACGGTTTTGCCAACGGGGTACGCATTCTGGTACGTGTGGATGGCCATCTACGCGATTCTCACCGGCATTTTGCAGCCGGTGACTCAGCTCCCTCACATTCCCCTCGAGCCGCTTCGAAATTGGGAACTCGCCTTCTCCATGCTGACGTGGTCGCCTATCGTCGGCCTGGCGGCCTACTTCCTCGGGGTGTTCATAGGTCAAAGGCGCGTTCGCGTCGAAATCGCCGCGCCGCGGCCGGACGTTTCCGATTAACGGATGCCGGACTCCGACTGACTACGGGCGACCGGCGACCGGCTGCCGTCAGTCGCGGCTCGAAGAGCGACTGTCGTCGGGCGGGAGGGCTTGCCGGTTGACCTTCTCAGTGAGGTCGGCGACGTGGGCCTGGAGGGCGTGGAGCTGCTCGGCCAGGCCCTTCTGCTCATGTTGGCGGTGGATAATCTCGGTCATCTTTTGCTGATGGCTGATGAGCCTGGATATGATGGATACGAGTACGCAACCACCTATCGCGATCATCGCTATCCATGGGACGGAGAGATCGAGAATATGCTGGGAAATCAGCGAGGCGTTCATCCTTCTGTCCGATAGTACTACGAGCGGCCCCGTCACCGCGTTGCCGGTGGGTGGAATCTCGGGACGGTTGCACTCGCCGTTCGTACGGGACAAGGAGCGCCGCCCGCTCCTGAGGGTGGCGCGGCCGCAGGGAGCGAGCAGTGGCAGGTGCGGGTCTGCGACGGGCGACAGACGCCTGGCGACCGTCAGCCGTCAGTCGCGGCTGGAGGAGCGGTCGTCGTCGGGCGGGAGCGTCTTCTGGTTGACCTTCTCGGTGAGGTCGGCGAGGTGGGCTTCGAGGGCGTGGACGCGGTCGGCCAGCGCCGCGTTCTCGCGCTGGCGTTGGATCAATTCGGTCATCTTTTGTTGGTGGCCTATGAGCATGCGTACGATGGAGACGAGAAAGCCGCCGACTATCGCGATGATCGGTATCCAGAAGACGGAGATTTCGAAAGCAAGCAGGAGATTCAGTGAGTCGTTCATCCTTCGGTCTCATAATACTACGGTCGGCCTCGAGGGCGCGTTGCCGGTGGGTTAAGCCTCTGCACGATAGCGCTCCCAGTCAGTGCGAGACCGAGAGCGCCGCCCGCTCTTCAGGGAGGGGTGCTGGTATAGGGCGGAGGAATGGCAGCGGGGAATGCGTCGCTGGACCGGTTAGGAGATGAGGGCGACAAATTCATCCAGAGGCTTCGGACCCAGATCGCCGTCGTCGCGGTCTCTCACGCTAACCGTCTGATTCGCGACGTCCTTGTCGCCGACGATAAGCATGTATGGGATCTTTTGCATCTCGTTCTTGCGAATCTTTTTGCCGAGCGTGTCGCGGGCGTCGTCAATCTCGATGCGCAGTTTTTGATCCGCCTCCAACAGCCCGCAGCGCACGGATTGGGCGTACTCTACGTGCCGGTCCGCAATCGGAAGAATCACAACCTGCACCGGCGCCAGCCAGAACGGAAACGCACCGGCGTACTGCTCGGTGAGCAGCGCGATCATGCGTTCCAGCGAGCCGAACGGCGCGCGGTGAATCAGTATCGGACGGTGAGGCTTGCCGTCCTCGCCGGTGTATTCCATGTCGAAGCGCTCGGGCAGATTGTAATCCACCTGTATCGTGCCCATCTGCCACACTCTTCCGATGGCGTCCCTTATCATCAGGTCCAGTTTCGGACCGTAGAAAGCTGCGTGGCCGACGTCAACGCGATAATCCAGTTTCATTTCGTCGCACGCCTTGACGATCGCCTCTTCCGCGACGCGCCAGACCTCGTCGCTTCCGATGAACTTGTCGGCCTCGGCGTCGCGCGTGCCGACGCGCATCCAATAGTCCTTCAGACCGAGTTTCTCCAGCACGAACACCGTCAGTTCGACAACGCCTTTGAATTCTTGCGGCAACTGTTCCGGCGTCACGAATAGATGCGCGTCATCCTGCGTGAAGCCGCGAACGCGGAGCATTCCGGCCAGTTCGCCGCTCTGCTCATAGCGGTAGACGGTTCCGAACTCGGCGTATCGGATCGGCAGGTCGCGGTAACTGCGCATTTCCGACTTATAAATCTCGATATGGAAGGGGCAGTTCATCGGCTTCAGCACAAACGTTTCAGACTCGTCACGCTCCATGAACGGGAACATGCCCTCTTTGAAGGTCTCGATGTGACCCGACTTTTCCCATAACTCCTTCTTGCCGATGTGCGGCGTGACTACGGGCTGGTAACCTCGCTTCACCTGCTCCTCTTTCAGGAACCCGCAGAGCACGTCGCGGATGATCGTGCCCTTGGGCAGCCACAGCGGCAGCCCCGGGCCGACGCTCTTGGAAAACGTAAACAGCCCGAGCTGGCGGCCCAGAACGCGATGGTCGCGTTTCTTCGCCTCCTTCAGGTTTATAAGATGCTGTTCGAGTTCCTCGGCGGTTTCGAAAGCGGTGCCGTAAAGGCGCGTGAGCATCTTGTTCTTTTCATCTCCGCGCCAATAGGCCCCGGCGACGCTAAGCAGTTTGAAGTGCTGAATCTCTCCGGTTGAGTCTACGTGCGGCCCTCGGCACAGGTCGGTGAAATCGCCCTGTGTATAAAAAGTGATCTCGTCTTCTGACGGTATGTCGTCCAGGAGCTCCAGTTTGTACGGGTCTTGGCGAAGGGTTAGGATGCGCTCCTTCGCTTCGTTGCGGGTCAGTTCTTCGCGGGCGACAGGCAGGTCGCGTGATGCGTTCTCGCGCATCTTCTCTTCGACGCGCTCCAGTTCGCTGTCGCCGAAGGTTTCATCTCCGAAATCAATGTCGTAATAGAAACCGTTGTCAATCGGAGGGCCGATCGTCAGTTTCGCATCTGGAAACAGCTGAAGCACCGACTGCGCCATCAGGTGGGCTGCCGAATGACGTAGTGCATATAAACGGGACTTCTCGTAAGGGGGATCCATGCGCTCTTGGCTCTCTGCAATCGGTACGGTTTGGGTCTGGAAGTATACCATGCGGCCGGACAGACCTGGCGTGTCATCCCTCCCTATCCCCAAATCATCCGTCCCTATCCCCAGATAGGGAGGGTACGCGTCGCTGAAGGACGCCGGTTCTCACCCGGGAGTGTCCGGAACCTTGCACACACACCGAAGCGTATGTATCCTCAACATGAGAAGACAACTCTATTGGGGACTCGCTATCATCGCGCTCGCCGGCGTTGGAGCCCAGCGCCCTCTGCCGCCACTGCTCACCGGGCACGTGAAGACCCTTGAGGATGCGGCCTCGCTCCGCATAACGTTCACTGTGCGGGCGGGTCTGTTCGCGCCGGAAGAGTACACGCTCGCTTACGCCAAACCGAACCTCTTTCGGATTGATGGGCCGAAAGGGTTTGTGCTGTCGGACGGCAAGAACGTTTACGTTTACTCGGATGAGTCCAATACTTACACGGTCAGCGAAGCTGCCTCGGAAGCGGTGGCCGAACAGATCGGCGCTGAAGAGGTGTGGGCGTGGTCCGCGTTCTTCGATAAAGGCGTACTCAAATCGTTCCGCACGGCCGAGGCGGGCGGGAAGCGGAACATCAGGGGGAACGAGGTAACGGAGGTTTCGGTGACGCTCGGCGGCGAGCGGAAAGGAACGGCAAGCCTTTACATTGATACTAAACTGAAGGTCGCACGCGGCTTCATCATCACAGCGGGGGACAAGGACCTTCAGGTGATCGCGTCCGAAATCATTCTTTCCGCCGAGCCGATTTCCGCTTCGGAGTTCGCCTTCACGGCGCCCGAAGGCGCGAAAGAAGCCGAGGAAACGGAGGAAGCGAAATCCGGCGTGTCGTTCGCAGCCGTGCAGGCGCTGATGAGCCGCTCGTGCATGCCCTGCCATAGCCGTCGGACTCGGTCCGGGGGATACCAATACACCACGTATCAGGGAATCGTCATGGCAGTCGTGCCCGGCGACCCACAGAGAAGCCCGATCATAAACGCCGTTAGCGGACCGAATCCGCGGATGCCGCAGACGGGCGCGCCCCTGACCGCAGGGCAGGTGTCGCTGCTTTCCGACTGGATCGCAGCCGGCGCTAACCGGGATTGACAATGCGCTCTGCGGTCTTCGGGTGAACCGAGTCACACGGTATGACGCTTGAACCGGCCGAACACAGGGCTACTCCTTCTTTGTTTCGCCGGGTGCCGTATCGAAAAAGAGGCGGTGGCCGTCCGGGTCGAGGAGGACGGCGGAGCAGCCTCCGCTCGCGTTTCGCGTGGGACCGGACGAGAAGGCATACCCCTTTGCGGTTAGTTCCTCAGCGACTGCGAACACGTCCGCGCCACGGAAATTGAGGGTCAACGCGTCAGCGTCCGTATGGCGGCTGTCATACAGCCCGAGCCGAACGTCGCCGTTTGTCACCACGGCCCATCCCTCGTCGTCATCCCCCTCCACGCGCCGAAACCCGAGGCCTTCGTAGAAGGAACGAGATACGGCAGCATCTTTGACGTTCAAGCAGACATCACACCAGCCCAGGTCCATGCGATGAGTATACATTCCGGCCTGCAATCGTATCCGGCCCGAACCGTGGCCGTGCCGCGCGTGTCCCGAATGACGACGAGTGACGCGGTCGCAGCGCGGTAGAATCCGTATTCTGAGGTGGGGTGAGTGGATAGATGACGAACGCGACTGGTGCGGATAGGGCGATTCGGGCCGCGCAGGTGCGCCACTTCGTTTTGGTGCGCCGGCGGTTTCCGAAGTGGCTGCGCGTTGTTTGGGTTTCGGTCTGCTGTCTCTTCGTGGTGTCGGAATTGGTTATGACGCCCTTTGGGTTGCCTTCTATTTCCAGCCTTCTATTGCAGTGGACCGGGGAATATCAGCCGGTGCGTTGGCTCGTTGGGAACTTGACCGGTTTCGTTCTGTTGTATACGCTTGCGCTTCTCTGGAGGCTGAACGTGTTGAAGTGGAAGCTCGCGCGGGGGGCGGGGGCGTTTGTCGGTTTTCTTGCCAAAGTTCCGGTGTGGGTATTTGACATTCTCTTTTACGGTGCGTTGGCGACCGGGGTTGTGGAGGTCCTGTTGATAGCGACGAACACAGGAACGGTGTCCAGGTTTTTCTTCGACTGGGCGCAGGGGTTTGCGTTGCTCTACTAGATAGCGGGGCTGTTCACGGGATTGCTCCTGTTTCTCGCGTTGTTCGGCACGCGCATCGCCCTTCAGTTCAGGCTGGCCGCCGTCGTTCTGATGATCGTGTCGGCGCACATCTTCTGGCACCTTGAGCCGGAGGCTTATAAGAGTGCGCTCTCGTCCGTCCCTATCCCCCGATAGAGAGGGTGTGCGTCTCGGCCGGTGCGACTGAATACTTATATCCCTCAACTGCTTGCCGTTGAGAGTGTCGATTCGGATGAACATTTCATCCAAGTCTACATGGCGAGGGGGCCTGCGTCAATGAGTAGCCACAACCTGCGTAGGGGCGACTCGACCGGAAGATGTTGGCTTCAACGTGCGCGGCCGAGAGTCGCCCAAACCGGGCTCGAAAGTAGTCACTCTGATCTCAGGGTCACTCCCTCCCGGCTCATTCTCGCCACAAGCGCACGTAGCCGTCGTCGCCTGCGGCGATGAAGACCTTCCCCGCTCGGCCGACCCCGACGCGGAGCTCATGTTCCGGCTGCGCGACAATGTACGTAGTCAGGGACTGGTCACCGACCGCGAGTTTCGTCGGCTTCCCCGGATAGTGCGCGATGCTGATGTGCCGTCCGGAAGCATCATAAACCTGAAACGCCAACAGGTATGCACCTGTTTCGATGGTCGCGATGTCCTCCGTCTTCAGCGTATCGAGATCCAGTACAACGAGAGTTGTGCTCAGGCCGCTGTTCGGATCGAAGTCGAGCGTCTGGTACATGATCTTGCCGGCCGTCAGTGTCCGAACGATTCCCGTGATCTGTCGAGGTTCCTGAACGTTATGGACACGGTTCGACCGCTGCCATTCCCAAAGGAAGATCCCGACATGGTCTTCCGAAATGTCAATCACGACGACGAAGCGCGGATCGGTGTCGAACCGAAGCCGGAATTCCCCGGGCATCGCATGTTTCGTCGAAGCGATCTCCTTTTTCTCCTCGCAGTCGAACACGCCAAAGCCCTCTTCCGTCGCATAGGCGAACGTTGCGCTGTAGGGAGCGAAGCTGATGTAAGGATTGTATTCCCCGACCTCTATTTCGGCGATGGGCTCTCCAGTTTGCGAGAGCGCCCATACGAGGATCATCCCGTCGTCCCCATGGGACGCGATAAACCGTCCGTCAGCTGAGACCATGGCATAATACACGCCCT
>JADFGT010000078.1 GCA_022567555.1 Armatimonadota bacterium
CAGGGCCGACCTCGTGCCTGGTGACGACGGCGACAACAACGGCCCGGACTTCAAGGTCACTATCATCGGTGATGCCCTGTTCGCCCTGGACGCGTTCATGGGCTTCGCGTATCCGTTCACGCCCGGCGATCCGTGTGGGCCGGGGTAGGACTCTTTTGGCTATTCACCTTGGTAGGCTCCGTCGTATCGAGCGTCAGTTCCCGGTTAAGCTCTACTCAGAATGCGAGCGACCGCCTGATGCGTCCACTTGTTCGACTTGCCGGTCTTGGTTGGGACGCCACGTTCGGTCAAGGCAATGGCAATTTCACGTAATGTCATCCCGCTGGCCTTCATCGTCCTCATATCACGGATCACGGCGTGTTCCCGCTCGTTCGGAATCAGCGTCCTTCCGTCATCCGCTAAGTCAAAGCCAAAGGGAACAGCCCCGACCCGTTGACCGTTGGATTTCTTGATCGCCATAGCCGAGCGCGTTCGTTCACGGGTTAGGTTCCGCTCCATTTCCGCTGCACCGGCCAGCACAACCAACATAAACCGACCAGCGGCTGACGTTGTGTCAATGGCATTACCGCCAAGGTCCACTACATGCAGAGAAACCCCAGAGCGTTCCCATTTATCTGTAACGGTCAAACAATCGCCGGTGTTCCTGAACATTCGGTCCAGCTTGAGCATGACCACAGCCCCCGCCCGTTTCCTGCGGATTAGGTCGAGCAAGCGCTGGCCGCCTTCCCTGCACGCCAACGGCTTCCCCCCGGACACGCCGGCGTCTTGGATGATGTCTATGAGTTGCAGGTCCTTGAGCGTGCAGTAGGCCCGGATGCGCTGGTTTTGAGCTTCCAACCCCAAGCCGCTGTCCGCTTGTTCGTGCGTCGAGCAGCGTACATATCCGATTGCTTGCATGGCTTGTATTCCTTCCCGAACCCTCGACGCACAACGTCAAGGGCGAACGACACCGGGCGAGCAGCCGGCCACGCGGACCGGCCGCCCGCCCGATGCCGATGATTGCTAGAGCAACATCCGTTTCCGTGTTCCGCTTAACCCCCCTCTTTCCCCCCTTGATAAGGGGGGATGAAAGGGGGGTGTCCGGCACACAATTTCCGAAAATGCTCTAGCCGGAAAGGTCGCGTCTTCCGGCAAGCTCCGGGAGGGTGTTGTACGCGGGGCTGCCATGGGCTTTGCCTTTACGGCCAGGGTCGCCCTGGCTGCCCGTGTCTCGATCAGCGGCGATCTGTTCCTGCAGCGTCTCCCATCGTTCCAGCGTAGTCAGCACCTCACGGGCCTGCGACCCCTTGTAGTCGCCGACAATGCCCGCATCGGTCATCTGGTCAATGAGTCGGGAGGCGCGAGAATAGCCGACCGTCAGACGGCGTTGCAGCAGGCTCACGCTTCCCCGTCGGGATTCGAGGATTATGCGGACGGCCTCATCAAACAGCGGATCGCCCGCCGCTTCGTCAGACTCGAAGCCGGAAGATTTCAAACGTATCAGTTCAGGATGGAATTCCGGTTTGGCGCGCGATGTGAGGTCGTCCAGGACGGCATGGATTTCATCTTCCTCCAGGAAAGTTCCTTGGGCGCGGATCAGCTTGTGCGAGCCGGGAGGCAGAAAGAGCATGTCGCCCTGACCGAGTAACACCTCGCCGCCGTTCTGGTCGAGCACAATTCGTGAATCCATCCGCGATGCCACACGGAAACAAATCCGCGAGGGCAGGTTGGACTTGATCAGCCCGGTCACCACCTTCGCCTCCGGCCTCTGCGTTGCGACTATGATGTGCACGCCAACGGCACGCGACTTTTGCGCAAGCCGTGCAAGGTGGTGTTCCACCTCTCTGGGAGCGGTCATCATCAAATCGGCCAGCTCGTCGATTATAATTACGATGTAAGGCAGATGGGTGACAATCCGGGTCTTTTCCTGTTGGGTTTTCGGTTGAAGTCGTGCGTAGATTTCCTCCGCGCCGAGGCCGTTGTACGCAGCGATGTGTTTCACGCGAGCTTCGGCGAGCAGCTCATAGCGTTCATCCATCTTGGTCACCGCCCATTCGAGGATCTTTTCCGCCCGTGCCAGATCAGTCACGATCGGGCACATCAAGTGCGGCACATCCTTGAACTGGCTCATCTCGACCATCTTGGGATCGATGAGAATCATCTTCACGTGGTCGGGGCGTTTGGTCATCAGCAAGCTCAATGTCATCGAATTAAGGCAGACGCTTTTCCCCGACCCCGTGGTGCCGGCGATGAGCAGGTGCGGCATACGGGTGAGGTCCTCCACGAGGGACGCCCCCCCGGCGTCCTTTCCAAGAAACAGCGGCAGGGCCATTTCGGAAGCCCGCTTACCTGCGAGTGTCATTAGTTCTCGGAGCCGGACGACCTCCTTTTCGCCGTTGGGAACCTCAATACCGACGGTGTTCTTGCCGGAGATCGGCGCCACCACGCGGATAGCATGGGCCTTTAGGGCCCGGGCGATGTCGTTCGACAGGCGCGCAATTTGAGAAACCTTGATCCCCGCGCTGAGTTTGAGCTCAAACATCGTAATGACCGGACCGGTGTCGATCTCCACCACGCTCGTACCAATGACGAACTCCGCGACGTCCGGCAATCCATCGCCGTCAATGTCCAGCAGGCAGCCGATGCAGGCCTGCAGTTGCTCATCGCAGTGCTCGCACGGATCGGGACAGGCTTGCTCCTCAGGAGAACAGACGCCGTCGATGTCGAACAATTCAACACAAAGCCCACGATCCAACAGGTCGCGTGGCACGAGTTGGAGATCGGGATGTTCATCCATTTCGCGCCCAACACCTACCAGGACAAGGAGTATGACGACCGCTCGACGCCGCTGGTCGAAATGAACCCGACCGAACTGGATACCGACCAATGGGTGGGCGTCGCGGAGAATATGGGCGCGCGATACATCGTGTTTGTGGTCAAGCACGTGGGCGGTTTCTACCATTGGCAGACTGGTACCAGCGAATACTCCATAAAGAGCACGCCCTGGCGGGGGGGGAAGGGCGATGTCTTGAAAGACTTGGCCGAGTCCTGTCGCAAGCGCGGAATGAAGTTGGGCGTCTACCTTAGCCCGCGCGACGACACGCATGGCGCAGCGGGCGCGGGCAGGTGCGACACGCCCGAATAGCAGGATGCGTACAACAAGGTCTATCGCCAACAACTGACCGAGGTGCTGAGCCGCTATGGCGAGATGATGGAGGTTTGGTTCGACGGCAGTTTGGTCGTGCCGGTCGGCGACATCTTGCAAGAGTACGCGCCGCGCGCGATGATATTCCAGGGAAAGCACGCCACCATTCGCTGGGTTGGCAACGAAAGCGGCGTTGCCCCCGACCCGAACTGGAACGCTGTTCCCATGGACGTCGCCGAATCTGGCACGTCGACCGCCAAAGACGGCGACCCACGGGGCGACGCCTGGCTGCCGAACGAGTGCGACGCGCGCATTCGCGCGCATTGGTTTTGGAACTCGAAGAACGCGGCGACGCTGAAAACGGTTGACCAGTTGATGGAGATTTATTATGCGTCTGTCGGCCGAGGCGCGGTTCTGTTGCTAAACCACACCCCGGACCCGACAGGGCGCATTCCGGAAGCGGACGCGCGGCGCGCCGCGGAGTTCGGTGCCGAGATAAAGCGGCGATTCGGGACGCCGGTGGTCGAAGCGAGCGGGCGGGGAAGTCTCCTTGAGATCGAATTGGGCGAACCTGTGCGCATAGACCACGTCATGATTCAGGAAGATATCGCGGGGGGGCAAAGAGTGCTTGAATACGTGCTGGAGGGCATGGCTGGAGATGAATGGAAAGAGCTGTCGCGCGGCACGTCTGTCGGTTACAAGAAGATTGACCGTTTCGAGCCGGTGCGCGTGTCAAAGATCCGGTTCCGATGCACTGAGTCTCTTGCCTTGCCTCTTATCAAGAGGTTCGCGGTGTTTGATGTCGGGGGCCGTTAACCTCTCCCCCCAACCCCCCTCTCCATTTCGCATGCGAAATGGAGAGGGGGGGTCCTGTCTTGCTCTCGGGCGCGACTTACTCTCCCAGCCAATCGTCATAGAGCTCCGGCCTGCGGTCATTTAGGAACAGGCGCCGGGCGTGGCTTTTCCCGACGGCGGCGAGGTCCAGGTCGGCGTAAAGGATATGGTCTTCGCCAGAGGGAGCTCGGGCGATGACGGTGCCGTCCGGCGAACAGACAAACGACTCTCCGGAAAACGTCAGGCGGTCTTCTTGCCCAACGCGGTTGCACAAACCGACGAAGTTGCCGTTCTGAAAAGCCGCAACCTGAATCTCGGCTTCAAACAGCCCATCCGGCCACTCGTCCAGTGCGCCGGCCTGCGGAACCAGCACCAACTCCGCGCCCTGCAACACAAGCGCGCGCATGTATTCCGGGAAGTGCCGGTCATAGCAAATGGCGACGCCGATTCTTCCGGCCGCCGTTTCATACACGGGCGCGCCGGTATCTCCGGGCATGTAATAGCCCTTTTCGTGAAAGCAGGGATAGTCGGTTATGTGAACCATCCGCGTTTTGCCGAGCAGCGACCCGTCTGCGTCAATGACCGGTGAGCAGTCATACAGTTTGTCGGCGTCGCGTTCAAACAGATTGATCACGACGACAACGCCGAGTTCGCGCGCGGTCTCACAGAAAAGTGCTGTGGTCGGACCCGGCACTGGCTCTGCGAGACTCGCAACGTCGCCCTTAGCCGGACCCTGCGGGTGGAACCGTTCGAACGCCAACTCCGCGAAGCAGGCACACTCAGCGCCCTCGGACGCCGCATGACGCAGCGCCTCCAGGCCCCGGCACACGTCGGCCTGCTTGTCGACTGTCGCGTGCTGCTGAATCAGAGCAAGTCGCATTGCACTCCTTTCTTCTCGCACATTATGGCGACAGCGCGAGCACAAGAACCCCAATGACGATCAACGCGGCCCCCGCGACCCGCCGCGGACCGGAGGACTCTTTCAACAGCACCGCGCCCAGCACCGCGCCGATCACTATTGACACCTCCCGCATCGGGCCGATGTAACTCGCTCTGCTGAACGTGAGGGCGGTCAGCACAAGCAGGTAGGCCGCTGGCGCGAGAATCGCGGCCGCGACGATCGCCCACTTGCGCTCCTTCAACTCAATTGCGAGCGCCGGCTTGCGCGCCAAGACGATCGGCAGCGCAACGATCGCCTGCGCGAGGAATACCGAATGGTTCAGCATCAGAGGCGTGACGTGGCTTAGCGCCCACTTGTCCCAAAGCGTGTAAGACGCGATGGTCACGCCTGTAAGCACCGCGAGCGACACCGCCTTGGTAATGGGCGCGCGCCCTTTGTTGCCGGTGCGCGTCACCAGCACGCCCATTAGAATCATCGCGACCCCGGCGGCGGCCGGCAAAGAGATCTGTTCGCCGAGGATCATAACGCCGCCCAGCGGAATCAGCAGGACACCTACGCCGCGCGCCGTCGGATAAACCAGCGAGAACTCGCCGACAGTGTAAGCGCGGTTGAGAAGGAAGAAGTAGGCTACGTGAATCGTCATCGTGACAAGCAGGATCAGTGCGCCCTGCGCCGGAACGTCCGCGCCGATCCAACTGAGTACCGCGAATGGGAGAAGGCCGAGACTCGCCAGAAGAGAGAAGCACCAGGAGAAGACCAGTTTGTCATCGCTGCGCTTCGCCAGGAAGTTCCATCCGGCGTGGGCGAACGCCGACATAATGACAAGAACGGCGGCATTGGAAGACACTCGCCGTATCTTGCCACATCCGGTGGCTGTTTTCAGTCTTCGGTTAATCGCTGCGGCCAGCGATCCGCCGGACAAAACAGGCGCCGGACACTGCACTCAGATCGAAACACGCTCGGTTGTGTGAGCGCGAGAAGCGGTCGTCGCTTTCCGTCCACTCTGCCTATCAGAACCACGGAACGCGCATTCTGAACGCTTGGAAGAGCTGAGTCAGCGAAGACGCGCGGGCGACTCTATCCTCAAGTTCCATATCTAACTTGGCAACCGCGATCCGCTTCATCTCCTCGGGCGTCAGCGGCTTGCCCTTTTCCTCACCCAGAAACTGCTGCATCTTTTTCAGTTCGCCGTCTTCGACCCAGCAGCCCCCGCAAGCGCGGCACGCGTCCAGTTCAATCGGCGATGTATAGAGGTAGCGATACCGATAGAGCGGGCCGTCGCAGTTTGGGCAGTGGCGTTTTGATTCCGGCTGCGTCTCGTCCGGAATCTCAGGTTTGACCTCGTCGTCCAGGGCGCCGAGGCTGTCAGGTCCCATCTTGCGGATGCGCCGCAGTTCCCCGTCGTCGAACCAGATCCCCGCGCACTTGGGGCAGACGTCCAGGTTCACGCCGAGGTGAGTTTGCGTCTCCATCGGCATATTGCAGTCAGGGCATGAACGCGCCACGGCCGCATTCTACTTCATAGGCGCCGGGGTCTGTTAGGGAGCATAAAACTGATTCTCAACTCCGGGCGCGGGGCCTTTGTGGCTTGGTGGTGAACCCGCGGCTCAGCCGCAACGGCACAGAGGAATGAGCCGGCGGCCGGGGCGATGTGCGCTTGTGGCCGGCCGAAAGTCCCGGTTCAGGCGGGTCCCCGAGCGTTCTCGCAGGCCGAGTTATGCCTGATCCAACCTAACTGCCGATACGTGTGCGCTGCGACACACATCTTTTCTGGCCGCCGGTTGTTCACCACGTTGTGAGTAACTCAAAAACAATCAGGAGGAAAACAATGAAGATCAGTAAACTCGCACTTGGTTTCATGGCGGTCGCCATCGTTGGGGTGGCGAACGCCCAGACAAAGACATTTAAGATTGACTCCTCATCCGCGCCGCAGCAGCGGATCGCGACCGTTGAGAGCAACGCCGATTTCGAGACGTTTACCGGCCGAACAAGCAAACTGAGCGGCACGATTCAGTTCGACCCGAGGTCGAAGAAGGGCCATGCCTTGATTGAGATTGACGCCGCGTCCCTCGACACGGGCATCGAGATGCGAAACGAGCACATGCGCGGCGAGATGTGGCTGAACACTGAGGAATTCCGGAAGATCCGGTTCGAGACTACGAAGGTCGAGCACGTTCGCGGCGACGACTATCGCGTGACCGGCAAGTTCACCTTTCACGGAGTCACCAGGACCATCAAGGTGGATGCCAAGGTGCGCTACATTGCTCAAAGCGACGTCACGAGAAAGGCGAAGTTCAAGGGCGATGTCCTGCACTTCAAAACTGACTTCCGAATTAAGTTGAGCGATTACGGCGTCAAGATTCCGGACCCGGCGAAGGGACGGGTATCGAACACCGTCAAGATCAGCATCAGCGCCTTTGCCCAGACCGGTTAATCCTCTCGGCGCATAGGAGGGCTGGGCGTAATCCGGTCCTCCGACCAAACAGAAGAATCAGGAATAAGTCGAAAACAAGAAAGGGAGAGTGTGATGTTGCGAATCGCTATCAAATCGGTAATGTTCTTGGCCGTGCTGACCCTCGTCGTGACGATCCCGGTCTATCAGAGCTATGCTTCGCGAGCCCAGTTGATACAGAGAGTGGAAGTGGACGAGGCGAGTTTTCTGCTTCTCGGCGAGCCCGGCACGTTCATCGGGTCCCCGCAGATGATGATCATTGATGACTCGGGCGCGTTCATCGAAGGCGAGGGGCCGGAAGGCGCTCGCCTTGTGAACGACATCTATCTTCGTGAAAACGGCATCTATCCGCTTCAACTGAAGACCGTCGGGTTTGTCATGGGGCTCGCGAGGTGGGTTTCTGGGGGCGCGATTGCGCTTGCGCTCGGCGGCTTGTGGTTTCTCCGCAGGAGGGAGGTATGGCGGGCGCGCTTCAGTCTATCGGAACTCTCTACACAGGTACGAACGCCCAGCGGAACGTAAGACTGACGGCCGCTTGGCGGCCTTCATTGGCTCGCGATCGCGGCGGCGTTCCTGTTCGCTATCGCCAAATGCCGACGCTCCCGGTCGTCATAAATGACATGTCACCTTCAGACAACCGAATCTGTCCCGGCTACTTGCGCGTAAAAACAGCCTCCAGCTGTTTCACCCAACGGTCGCCCATTTTCATTTCGTACAAGGCGATGACCCGGTCTTCCGATTCCTTCTCAAAACTGATGCGGGTTTCGCCAATGTCGGGCACAACCATCGGTTCGCTGTAAAGGATAAGCCTGGAATCCCTGAACGCACCCTGCAACTGCACTACCACCTGGGACGCGGAATCGAACCACCAAGCGCGGTACTTCTTCGCCTCGGGATCGTATGTGATCAGCGTGAGGGCTTCCCTTCCGGCAATGCCCGGTATTCGGCCTTTGTACGCCATGCTCACGTATCGGCCGCCGAGCGACTCTGTGCAACTGACTGTGGCGTCGCTCGAGAACAACACCTGCCCGCTGCCGTCCGGCACGTAATAGGTCTCTCTCACGCGGAACTCGCCTAGCAGGAACTCGATCTTTTTGAGTTCGGCCGGCGGGCCTCCGCCTATGGTGTCGCCGCTCGTCTCCTGAGTGCCTGAGGTTGCAAACATGATCGCCGACAGCAGCATCCAATATTTATACATGCCATTTTCTCCCCGATTGCGGTGTTGACCTCATCCAGAATAAAAGTGCGCGTAATAGTCCCAATTTGCGTCGGTCCCCTGGCGCACCAGGCTCATCTGGCCGATGTGGTACCAGTCCTCGGGGACGAACCCGAGAATCTCACTCCAGATAGGCTTCTTTCCTGAATAGACGGTCTGCATCTCCTCGTTCAAGTCGCGGTCCATGTACGTCTGGCTTAGGAAGTCAATCTTCGCTTTGTGGGTCTCCGCCAGCAGCGCCAGCAGGTCATCATGGCTCAGCCCGGCGTCCGGCCTGAACGACTCATAGTCCGGCTCCTCGCCTTTCAGCATCACGGGAAGAACGCGGTCGTTTGTCACCATATGCGCCAACGTCTCGCGGATGGACATGACGTTCGGGTACGGCTTTGCGTCCCACTGCTCCTCCTTCAATCCATCCAGCAGTTTCAAGAACCACGCACGGCTCGCTTCCAACTGCTCGATTAGGTTTTCGATACTGATCGTTGCGAGATTACCCGGCGGGTCTATGAATCGGCCCTTGGGGAACGTTTCTTCCGTCCGACCGTCGCGTAATAGACGGGGATGCCGAGCAGTATCAGGCCGAACACGCTAAGTGTAGGCCACCTGCTCGCCGGATCGAGAACAGCGTTGCCCAGAAAGAAGATGGAACCGAGAATGAAGATTGTCGGGATCACGGGATAAAGGGGCACGCGGTAGGATGGGTGATAATCGGGGCGCCGCCGAAGAACGAAGATCGCCGCGACGGCCAGCACATAGAAAGGAGTAACGCCCGTTACAAATGCGTCCGCCAACTGCTCGAACGTGCCTATCATAACCATCGCGATGCTGACCACGGCCGTGAGGCCGATTGCAACCGACGGTGTCTTAAAGCGAGGGTTCACCGAGGCTATCCAAGGGAACAGCATCCCTTCGTCGGCCATGGCGAAGAAAACTCGCGGCGACGTCAGCATCGTTCCGTTCAGGGTCCCGAATGTTGAGATCATCACCGTAATCGCAACCAGGGCGACCCCGGGCCCGCCGATAAGGAGTTCGGCGACGTCTGCGGCCACCAGTTTCGATCCGGCGATCTGTTCAACCGGAAGCACCGCAAGGTACGCGAGATTCACGAGAATGTAAACGACTATGATGATCAGCGTGCCGAAGATGATTGCGCGCGGCACGTTTTTTTTGGGTTCAATAATCTCGCCGGCAACGTAACTGGCGTCCGACCAACCGTCGAACGCCCACAAGACCGAGACGAGCGCCGCCGCGAACGCAGTCACGGAGAGACTTCCGGGCGGTATGGCGGGCGTGTAGTGACCCCCGGTTTCGGGTAGGCCGAGCGCAAACGCGAGCGTGACAATGAGAAGGAGCCCTGTCACCTTTGCAACCGTCGTTATGTTCTGCACCAACGAGCCCCACCGAACGCCCAGGTAGTTCGCGGCTGCAACTATCGCTATGCCGGTCGCCGCCAGCAGGCTCACGGCGAGGCGCGGCGGGTCGTCCCGGAACGCTCCCAGCGCGTATTCGGCGAACGTCGTGGCGACGGCGCCAAGCGCCGCTGCCCGCAGAAGTGACAGCTGTGCCCAGCCGAACAAAAACGCCGGCAGTTTGCCCCAACCCTCGCGAACGAAGACGTAGATTCCACCGGTCTTAGGCAGCGCGCTGCCGACTTCTGCCAGCGTCAGCGCGCCGCACAGGACGAGCAGGCCGCCGGCAATCCATACGCCGAGCATCGGCATCGGCCCGGGTACGCTCTCTGCTATGGCTGCGGGCGAGCGGAAGATGCCGGAGCCGATCGTGCTGCCGACGACGATTGCGACGGCGGTCCAGAGCCCGATGCGGCGCGGGAGGCGGTCACCGTTGCTGTCCGGCGGCATTGCGACAGCCTACCGCACTGGGCAGGGAGACGTTGAGCGCCGCGTCCCATGAACTGAGCGACGGCAGGCAGGCGTTCGGTTATGTCCGGCAGACCGGTCTTGTCAGAAGTGCTGTAGCCTTGTCGAGGTATGAGGCGACGCTTCGTTCCGCGCTGTCGTGATATCATACATATCTGGAATGAGTTTGAGGGCGACATCTCCTTGCGTATTCATCATTGTTGCAGCATTGTTGGCTTCCTGCTCACGGCACTCCACGTCCAGCGCCCTGCAGGAGTTGCCCCCGCCGTCTCCGCCGTCCGGCTGGGTGGAAGTGCACCCGCCGGGATTAGGGTTCTCTGCTTACATGCCGACTGAGCCCGAGGAGCAGGTTCAGCGGCCGGAGATGTCCGAGGGCTCGATGACGGTGCAGATGTTCATGGCCTACAGTGTCAACGCGTTCTATCTCATCACCGTGTCGGAATACCCGAAAGACCCGAGCGCGTCAGACGTTAGCGACATGCTCGCCGGGGCGCGGAACGGAATGGTGAAGGCGGGCAACTTCTCCGTTGTGAGGGAAGAGGACAATAGTGTACAGGGCGTGCCGGGAAAGCTGATCCATGGCCGCTTCGCTGACGGCCCATATTTTCAGACGCAGATATGCGTTCATGGAAGGCGGCTGTACGCTTTCTCGGCGAGCACGGACAAATCGTACGCCGACTCAGACGAGGTGAACGGGTTCTTCGAGAGTTTCCGGCTTCATTGAGCGGTGGCCTATTAAAGGCAATTTGAAAATTCGCGGTCTCTGGTTCTGCGGTGAGTAGGTAGGCGGACAGCTGCAGGGTCTCTCTAACTGCGGAGTTCGGAAATCATTGCCGCGAGTCGCTCCAGCCCCTGCGTTAGATTTTCCATCGGCGGTCCGAAAGAGAAGCGGACCCATCCGGAGAGCGGGGAAGGACCGGGGCGCTCTTTGTGCGGGTTCACGTCGAAGTATTCGCCGGGAACGGTCAGCACGCGGCGCTTCAGCGCTTCGTGGAAGAACGCAACGCCGTCGTTGAGCGGCGGCGGCAGGTGGCCGACGAAGCCGAACGCGTAGAACGTGCCCTCCGGCTCGCGCGGAAACGTCACGCCCGCCTCGCGCAGTATCGAGACCGTTAGGTTTCGTTTCTCCGTAAACACCCGCCGCACCGCGCCGGTCTCTTGGTCGGCGCGCTTCGGCTCCAACACTTCGATCGCAGCGCGCTGGGTCGGCCGTGGCGGGCCGCCGTCAATCCAACTCCCGGCGGCAGTCATGTTTCGCATCGCGTCGGCCGGACCGAGCGCCCAGCCGACCCGCCAGCCCGGATAGCGATAGCATTTTGTCAGACCGTCAAAGAGAATCACCTGGTCAGCATTCACATCTTCTATGAACGCAGCGGAGCTGACCGGTCCTTCGCCGGCCTGCGCGCTGCCCACATCTTCTGAGTCGTAAATGTAATGCGAATAGAACTCGTCCAGCAGCAGCGTGCAGTTCTCTTTTCGCGCAATCTCCACCCACGCCGCCAGTTCTTCGCCGCGAATTGTCCGCCCGGTCGGGTTGCATGGATTGCTTATCAACAGTGCGCCAAGCCTTTCCTTTTTCACGCGCTCCGCTAACGACTCCGGTGAAATCGCGAACGCGTTCTCCGTGGTGTTAGCAACCAATACCGGCGTCACCCTATGAAACGCCGACAACAGATCTTCATAAGCAGTGTAATCCGGAATGAAATATCCCAGACGAACGTCGTTGAGCGCCGCGCCCGCGCGAGTCAGCAGCGTGCGCCCTCCGGCGGCGATGACGACGTTCTGAACGCCGTATTGCGACTTCATACCGCGCCGGTACAGGCGGTTGTAATGTGCAGCGACCGTTTCGCGAAGTTCGGGTAGGCCCTCGACGGGGCCATACGCGTTGTCTCCGACAGGGATCTGTATTTGGTCGTATCGCGGAGGCGCGCCGGGGAGTTCGCCGACCTCCGGCTGTCCCTGGCCGAGGTTCGACCAGTCCGCGTCCTCGGCCGAGTAGAAGGGGATGGTGACCCAGACGACGAACGCGGGCAAGAAGACCAGGATCGGCGCGACGAAGAAGAGCAGCCGCTGGGAGCTCCCCGGTATGACGTCCTCCTTGGTCAGCAGCTTCAGGCCGTCGGCCAGCGGCTGGAGCAATCCGAAGGGTCCGACTCTCGTCGGCCCGACCCTGCCCTGCATGCGGCCGAGCTGCTTGCGCTCCATCCACACCAGCGACAGGGCCGCGACGGCCAGCACGTTGAAGAGCACGAACAGCTCGAGGGCATTCTGCCACACGTCCTTGAACGTGACGTCGCTCATCGATCGACCTCGCCGAGCACGATATCGATCGACCCCAGGATCGCCACGGCGTCGGCCACGTAGGCGTCGCGCATCATGGGCCGCAGGCCCACCAGGTTGCAGAAGGAGGGCGGGCGCACCTTCACCCGGTACGGCTTGTCGGAGCCGTCGCTGACGAGGTACACGCCCATGTCGCCGCGCGGGTTCTCGCCGTGAACGTACACCTCCCCCCGGGGCGGACGCGCG
>JADFGT010000079.1 GCA_022567555.1 Armatimonadota bacterium
GAGGTTGTAGAGATCGTCATTACCTCTAACCCTTCCCGGTTCGTCGAGCCGGGCACAAGACAAGTAAAGTCGCTGATGACATGGAAGGCTGCGGCATTCAGCTTCTTCACAGGTTGGAACGTCGGAATTGACCAGACGATCTGGAAGATCGTTCCATAGCTAGTAGTCGGCGCGCCCGGAGAACCCTCATCTCTCATGTTGAGGGTTCTCCTTTAGCTTGTCCTCATCAGGCGGTCGCTCGCCTTCTTCCGCCCAAAACGGCTCTGGGAGTTCGAAGTCCTGGGACGGTTCGACGTGCGGCGGGCGTTCGGGTTGTTCGGCTCGTTCGGCTGGTGGCGGCTGGGTGCGGGCGGAGGTGGGTTCGAGGGGGCCGAAGAGGCGTTTGGAGAGTTCCGATTGCAGAAGCGATTCGGGGTCGAGCCGGCGTTTCAATTGCAAGAAGGTCTGGATCGTTCGGGTCGTTGGGGTCGTTTGGTGTGTTGGGGTTTCCTGCGTCGCTTGAACGGCTTGGGCCGTGAGAGACTGTTCGAATGCGCTGGATGTGAGGGTGGAGTCTTTTGCTAAGTAGAACCGTCCCCCCCCTTCAAGTACGATTTCGTCCATTGCGTGGGCCAGTGACCAGACGCGTTCGCGGTTCTTGCGCGTGACCTTGTAATCGAGCGCGAGGGAGTAGCCGTCCACCGCGTGGCTCAAGAGAAACGGGTCGGGACGGTGGCGTTTCATAACGGCAAGATATGGAACGATCCCGCGCTCTTGAGAAAGCGTGATGATGCGCTCAAAGACGCTTTGCGCGTTGTCCTTCGGGATGAAACATTGATATTGAATCAGCCCCCCCGGCATGTACGCGAACTTCCAATTGGGAGCGCTGTCCAACAGAAAGTTGAACTTCGCCAACGGTTCACGATACCGTTTGCCGTGCTCCTTCCGAGCGGCGCGGCACTTCATTCTGTTAATGAAGCGCATTCCGGGCCGGTTCAGAAAGCGTTTCATTACCCGATGCAGTTTCGAGCGCGCGACGTAGCGGAGAACGGTGTCCGGAAGTTCCTGTGCGCCCACATTCAGCGATTCCTCCGGGTGGGCGTCCTCTTCGGGTTGAAGGTATCGCGCTGCGTGTATCAGGCCCCTGCCCGCTTTTGAATCTGATGCGAAGCAATCAATCCAGCCGACCACGTAATCTGCCCCTGCTTCACGCTTTTCAAAAGCCGCAAACGCTTCTTTCCAATTAGCAACGTAAACAGCCTCGATATTCAGCAATCCCGAATAGATCCGCTTCATCTGCAACTGAATGCAAACAATTACGCCGAGCAAGCCGAAGCCGCCGATGGCGGCATAAAAAACATCCGCATTCTCGGCCGGCGAGCAAGTGAGCAGGCGGCCGTTCGGTGTCATCAGTTCGAAACTCAGGATGTGCTCTCCTATCGGGCCCGCTTTGAAGTTGTTCTTGCCGTGAATGTTCGCGGCCAGCGCCCCCCCCAGCGTAACGTGCGCGGTGCCGGGTACGACCGGCGGCCACCAGCCGTCGCCGAGTGTGTATCGCCATAGTTGGTCAATCGTCACACCGGGTTCGCAGCGGATGACTCCGGCGGCGGGGTCCCAGGCCAGAATCCTGTTCATTCTCGTCAGGTCCAGAACCACACCCTCCGCGCACTGGAAGGCATCGCCATAACTGTTGCCCCCCCCTTTGAGCGCGACTTTCATGGCGAACCGGCGCGCGGTTTCGAACGCCTCGTCGAGGCCGAGCAACGTTGAGGGACGATAGACGTAAGCGACGCTCGCCGACGTCATGCCCCACGCTTCGACTCGTTCGAGGAGTTCGGCAGGTGGGCGGCTGGGCGGGTCGGGCGGCATGTCAGTGTGTATTTAGAAGGAGGCGCGGCGCGCGGGTCGTGCGGTCATAAGGGCAGCCTCCTGAAGATGCGGGATGGGATCGACAGCATAATCTTCGAGGCCAGCCACCATCTGCCCGGGATGTAGGCAGTCTTGCCGAATTTGCGGGCGGCTTTCAAGATCAAGTCGGCGGCGCGGCCCGCCGGGATCATCCCGGGCAGGCGGCCGAGTTCGCGTGTCATCTCAGTTTCCACGGGGCCGGGCTTTACGGTAACAACGCTCACGCCGCGCCGGCCGAGGCGGTTGCGGAGCGATTCCAGATAGCATTCGAGGCCCGCCTTGCTGGCGCTGTAGGCCGGGTTGCCGCGCCGCCCTCGGTCGCCCGAAACCGAGCCGATGCCGACGATGGTGCCGCCGCCGGCCCGTTCGAAGCGCTTCGCCACCGGGTTCAGCCATGCCATGGCGCCGATGAGGTTGGTCTCAACAATCAGCCGGTCCTTCGCTGTCTCGTATTCGGTCGGGCCGATTCGGGGCATCACGCCCGCGGAGTAAACAACGAGATCCAGTCCGCCGAGGGCGCGGACGCACTCTTCGACCTTCGCCGCCGGCGCGTCGAAGTCGCGCACGTCGGACGGGAACGGCAAGGCGAGGTTCAGGCTTACGCCGTTTATGTCCACCGCTATCTGTCGCAGTTTGTCCTCGCGGCGGCCCACCAGCGCCACCCGGCAGCCGCCGGAAGCGAGTTTGCGGGCGATCTGCTCGCCGATGCCGCCGGAGGCGCCCACGATGATCGCGCGCTTCCAATTCGGTGCCATCTCAGAGTCTTGTACCTGAAGAACGACTGGCGACTGACGACCGGCGACTGGCGAGAGGCGACTGGTGAGATGTGACAGGCGATGGGGCCGGAGCGGTCAGAATCGGGAGTCATGAGCGAGGCGAAGGTTCTCCTGGAGGTATGGGGCCGGAGTTACAGAGACCTGGGGAAAGCGTTCGACGGAGTATCGGACGAGAGCGTGCACCGGCGGCCCGGCCCGGGCGCGATGGCGATAAGCGAGATCGCGGCCCACGTCGCGCGGACCGAGGGCCTGCTCGTGCTGGGCGAGAACTCCGGACAACTGGGCCGCGTATAATCTCTGGAAACGTGCACATGCATTGCGCTGCCGATGAAAGGTTGAGTCGAGTGCCGCGCGCCGGAGCAGGGTTGTGAGCGAAGCGATCCTCATCGGGCTGGCCGCGATAGTCGTGTTTGGGGTCGGCGCTCAGTGGCTGGCCTGGCGGTTCGGTGTGCCCGCTATAATCCTCCTTCTGGCGACCGGATTGCTCGTTGGCCCGGTTGCGGGCTGGCTGGAGCCGGATTACCTTTTCGGTGACCTCCTGCTGCCGCTTGTTTCACTGTCGGTCGCGATAATTCTGTTCGAGGGGGGGCTGAATCTAAAGATTGCCGAATTGCGGCGCACGGGCAGTGTGGTGTTCAGCCTGGTCACGGTAGGGGGGGCGGCGACCTGGCTCCTCACTGCGCTCGGGGCCTATTATCTCGTGGGCCTGGACATGGGGTTGTCCGTGCTGCTCGGCGCGATTCTCGTCGTCACGGGCCCGACTGTTATCATGCCTCTTCTGCGTGTGGTGCGGCCCCGGCGGCGCGTGGCTGCGGTTCTCAAGTGGGAAGGCATAGTCATTGATCCGCTGGGCGTAATCCTGGCGGTGCTCGTTTATGAAGCGGTCCTTGTCGGCGGCGCGACCGACACGGCAAGCGAGGTGCTGATAGGTCTCGGCCGCACGAGTCTTGTCGGCGGGTTCGTGGGAATGTTAGGGGCTGTTCTGATGATTCTTCTCTTGAAGCGTTATTGGGTTCCGGATTTCCTGCACAGCCCGGTTACGCTGATGGTCGTTTTGAGCGTATTTGCCGCGGCAAACGTGCTGCAGGCGGAATCTGGCCTCTTGTCAACGACGGTGATGGGAATTGTGCTCGCGAATCAGAAGTTCGTCTCGGTGAGCCACATCCTGGAGTTCAAAGAAAACCTTCGGGTGCTTCTCATCTCAACTCTGTTCATTCTCTTGGCGGCGCGCCTTCCGCGCGAGGCGCTGGAATACCTAAACTTCCGCACGATCGGGTTTCTTGCGTTCTTGATCCTCATCGTCCGTCCGGTATCGGTTCTTCTGTCAACGCTGTTTTCCGAACTTGATTGGCGCGAGCGGACCTTTATCGGCGTGATGGCGCCGCGCGGAATCGTCGCGGCCGCGGTGGCGTCAATATTCGCCCTTCGCTTGGCCGACCAGGGCTATGCCCAGGCCGATATGCTCGTTCCGCTCACCTTCTTAGTAATCATCGGGACGGTGGCAATTTACGGGCTGGCCGCCAAGCCGCTGGCGCGCCGGCTGAAGGTGGCTGAGCCCAACCCGCAGGGGGCGCTGATCATCGGCGCGCACCCATGGGCGATCACCATCGGCAGGGCGCTTGAAGGCAAGGGGTTCCGCGTTCTTCTGGTGGACACGAACTGGTATCAGGTGCGCGCCGCGCGTGCAGCGGGCTTGGAGGCGCATCAGGGCAGCATTCTTTCCGAGACGGTCTTGGACGAGTTGGAACTGGACGGGATCGGCCATGTGCTGGCGATGACTCCGAACGATCATGTGAACTCGCTCGCCGCCATCTTCCTTTCGCAGGCTTTCGGCCGTGCGCACGTCTTTCAACTGCCGAGCCACAAAGAGGGCAAGAACAATGACGATACAGTATCCCAAGAGCTGCGCGGGCGCAACCTGTTCGGTCCGGATATGAACTTCGAGAGCCTAACTGAGAAATTCGCGCAGGGGGCGGTGGTCAAGGCGACCAAGATTACGGACGAGTTCGACTTCGACGATTTTCGCGCGCTCTATGGCGAGAGCGCCGAGCCCCTATTTCTCATCACCAACGGCGGCCACCTTGCGCCGACAACCGCCGACACCCGCGTCACACCGCGCCCCGGCCAGACTGTGATCAGCCTGGTGGCTCCCACGGCCGAACCGGCAGTCCGCGCCGCGGTGCGGCCTTCGGCGGAAGAGCGAGGCGGCTGAAACTATTGAGGCACGCTGAAGATGAAAGGAAGTACACGTACGGCTTGGGTAATGATCCTTGTGGGTTACGCAGGGATGTTGGTTCTCGGCGTCGAGATGGGGTCAAAACTTCCCTATGATGGATTCTCACTCAATATTATCTACGTCGGTCTCATTGCCTGCTGTGTGGTGGTCTTCGCAAGCACCTTGGCCGTACCGAAAGAGCTCCAGAAGGAGTTTGATCGCACCTCGATCTATCTTCGATATAGTTCTTGCATCTTTGTGTATGCCGTACCGATGTGGGTGAACGGACTGCGTAGCGGAGACTTCCTTGAACCCGCTCTGATCTCGGGAGGTGGGGTTATAGGCATGTTGCTTTACGTTCAGTTGATGCGATACTTGCGGTTGGAATAACCTTGGGTACCCACGCACCGGCGGGTGTGGCTCGTCCGTTATGGAACTGCATCTCGACGGCTTTTCGACTTAATGTCACCGGACAAACTTCAGGCGGCCGTAACCTGCATGCCAGTCCGCGTGAAGATTTCAGAATCCTCCGCCCGTGAGAGCTCGACGTGCCCGCTGCCTGAGCCATTCGTCGTCGGCTTCACTGGCCACCTTTTCCAAGGCAGACCTAACGGAAGGCTGATCCACGTGCTCAGAGAGCGAAATGACGGCCTTGTACCGAACAGCCAGGCTCTCATTTACCAACTGCGTCACTATCAGATTCCTGTGCTCGACTTTGGGGCTGTACTCTAGGATGTCCAGCGCCCGGATCTTAGTTCGGACGTCGGGCTCGGCGAGCAGTTCGGCAGCCCGTTCGAACACTTCTGGGGTACCTATGGCGGCGAGCGCGTGGGAGGCCATCGCCCGAACGAGGTATGCATCATCACCGAGAACTTCGAACAATGGATCGATCGCTGTTGGTGACCCGATATCGCTCAGCACTCCCGCCGCTCCTGCCCGGTGCCACTCGTCTGAATCACTCCGAAGGACATCGATGAGAGACGGGACGGCAGGCTCTCCAATCTTGACCAACTTGTCATGTGCCTCATCGTAGCTGTTGTCGTCTGCAAGCTGGCTCACAAGTCCCTGTATCCGCTCGTCCTCGGATTGGCAGGCTCCCATAAAGCACATGGCAACAATACCGATGGCAATCCAGAGGCCAACTGAAAGTGAGTACACGGTCCGATTAGGTGCCAGGTCGTTTCTCTCTTCCGCGTATCCACCGCACTGCATATGTTCTTACTCCACAGGGGCGACGCCGATTCCTCCCCAACTTTCAGCTGGGGTCTCCGGCAAGTCGCTGCAGCAGTTATTATAGCATCGGCTCAAGCACGCCTCGCTGCCCATCCCGGGCGGGCCGCACACCTGCTTAACTCCCTCAACACGCCGCGTGTTGCAGTGTCGAATCGGAAGCGCGCGCCGCGGTGCGGCCTTCGGCGAAAGAGCGAGGCGGCTGAAACCGGCGCGTGCTTTCATCGGTTTATTCGGCGGGCGGGTTCTGCTTAACGACGACGGAAGTGGTGAGTTTTTCGTTAGGAACCGTAATGGTCGCTCCGTCCTTTGACAGTAGCCGGGTGCTCCTCCAGCCGATCGCTTCCACGCGGCCTTCATGTCCTCCATCGAGCCGGATAAAGTCGCCGACCGTGAACGGTTTGTCTATCGCCAACGTGATTCCGGCGAAATAGTTGGCCAGTGTGTCCTTCAGCGCCAGCGCCACGGCCAGGCCGGCGACTCCCAGCGAAGCCAGCACCGGCCCGATGCTCACACCCAGTTGGCTAAGCACCGTCAGCGCGGCGACGACTACGAAGAGCGCTCCCAGCACCTTTCGTATGAGGGCGACGTCGGAAGGGTCGCGGCCCGCGCGCAGCGCGGCGGCCCGGATCGCCTGGAACATCACGCGGTATCCGAGATGGAAGGCGAGCAGTATCGCGGCCGCCAGAAGCCAGCGGTCAACGGCGTCCCAGTCAAGACGGCGCGCCCAATCGAGTTCGAACTTCCGAACGAAGGTCGTCGTGAGGTAGGCGCCCAGGAGCCAGGATGCTGTCCTGAGCGGGCCGCGAAGTGTGTGTGCGACGGTGTCCGCCGCCCCGAGTCCCAGGCGGCCGGCCGCGAGCCGCGCGGCCCGTTTCAGCCAGCGGGCCGCCAACAGCCCGGCTCCGATGGGCAGGACCAGGGCCAGGAGCGCGTAAAGGACTTCGGCTATCGTCACGGCGCCAACGAGCACGCGCACAATTTACCGCATGTGCCGGCACCGCGGTTCCATCCGGTCACTTCTGCCGGAGCGGGAAGGATGGATCGACATCGTTAAAGCGGGTTCTTAGTCAGTCTGGGCTAGTTCGTCCCATCGGCGCCCAGGACGCTAAGGAAAATGGGTTGATCGACAACGTGCTCGATAGACAAGGCCGCCTCGCGCGCCATGACGCGTCTGTGTGCTATGCTGACAGTGGCTGCATAAATCGAACCTCGTTTTCGATGTAGCTCAGGAGGAATTGTGGATCTGATCACTGTTCATCGAGACATTTGTCTCGACTTACGCGAGAAAAAGTATGCTTTGGTAACTGCTGATGAGTTCTCTATCGCTCCCGAATTGGCAACCGATAGAAGGCGTCTATGGGAGGACTGGGCTACGTTAGAGCCCGATGATTATTTGGAAAACGATTCCAGTTTTCGACGGAGGCGGTTCGGGCTTTTCTATTTTGTGCCCAACCCTGGAGAATTGCTCCCTCTTTTAGACGCTTCGTACTTCCAATCAAACGAACTCAATCCGTATGCCGGGGGCATTGACCGAAAGTTCGCCCCGTTATCAGGTTCGACGCTAACCAATGCGTTTCTGTACGAATTGATCAGCTTCAATTTCCGCCAGTTGCCGGTGGAGCGCAGCATGGCCTGCCACCCTTGGAAAGTCGATGTGCATCAGATACGAATCGTAGCCTCTCCGGAAGAAAAAGGTGAGCCCACGCCTGAAGGCATCCATCGTGATGGAGAGGATTTCGTCTGCATTCACATGATTCGATCCGAAAATGTGGTGGGTGGCGTAAGTACCGTCTACGACAATGACCGTAATCCGTTGGTAAGCTGCACGTTGCGCCATCCCATGGACGCGATGCTGTTGTGGGATCAGTACGTCCTGCACGGGGTCACCCCCATCGCGCCGAAATCTCCGGATAAAGTAGCCTTCCGCGATGTGTTGTTGATTGGGTATGTTCCGTGCCCTGACCTCAAGCGGCCGGCCTAAACCACCAGGCTGGATAGTCACAGATGTCCAGGAATACACCCTTACAGCAACATGACATCCACAAATTAGCGGGCAAATATGCGCTGACCGAGGTTGGTTTTGAGCCTATCGAAGGAGGCGCTAATTCCAGTTACGCGCTCCATACACATCAGGGCGACTATGTGCTGACGGTCTTTGATGAGAAATCATGGGCCGACGTGGTCAAGATTGGGCAGCTTCTGTTGCTGCTTGCAGACTGCGAGTTTCCCACGACACGTTTAGTGCCACCGACAAAGGGAGGCCTGGCAACGATGTATCGGGACAAGCCCGTGATGCTGAAGGAATACATTGTCGGGCATGTCTTTAAGGATCTCGATAAAACGATGGTGTCTCAAGTGGGCGTTGCTATGGCCCGATTGCATCAGGTGCCGGCCCCTGATTTCCTGCCGGACAAACACCCCTACGGCCTACAAGTGTTTTCACGGGTCATAGACCGAAATATCAATCCAACCTATGAGTCCTGGTTGGCTGAGCAGCTCGCTTATCTGGCGCGAAGCATCCCATCACATCTGCCCCGTGGATTGATTCATGGCGATATGTTTTACGATAATGTATTGTTTGAAGGAAGGGAATTAAGGGCCATAATTGACTTTGAAGAAGCCTGCCACTACTATGGAGTATTTGACCTGGGCATGGGGATTGTGGGACTCTGTGCCGATGAAACAACCATCGCTTTGGACAGAGCAAGAGCCCTGGTGAACGGATACCAACAAGTCAAATGTATAGAGGAGAGAGAAAAGGAAGCCTTGCAACTATTTGTCGAATACGCCGCGACGGCAACCTCATATTGGCGTTTCTGGGCGTACCAAATTTATACGCCCACCGCTCGAAAAGCGAACAAGTATCGGCAGATGGTGGGTCTGGCAGAAGAGGTACGTGCCATCCCGAAAGAGAGATTCTTAGAGGCGATTTTTGATTAGGGCACCAGCAAAGACGTAACGGGTATTGGAATGAATGGGGCGTGTCGGTGACGGCGCACAGACCAGAGCCTTCACATGCTTGCGCATCCCCAGGGGGCCGCGTCATTGCCTAGACTACAACCCTCGCAGGGCTGTGGATGGCGTCCCAGTAGCCACCTTCCGTCGACTTGTCACCACCAACTCTGCGAGGGTCGGTAGATACAAACTGGAAAGGAACTGGTGTCATCGAACACCTCTCGGCTTGGGTCCATCGCGCGGCCGGGCGAAAGGTGAGTCTCAGTCGGCGTCGAAGGGCGTAGGGCTGGCGGGACTCTTTCGCCGGCCAATTCGGGGAGAGTATGGCGGTCTATCGTTGCAAGGTCTTGACAGGGAAACCGTGGCAGGTGCCGTTGCGGGTGCTGCGCCTGCTGGCGATGGCCGGTCTGCTGTGGTGGGCGTGGCGTGAAGTCCGTCCGATTGAGCAGATCCATTTGCTGCTGTGGGATGCATCGCGTGCGCTCGGCGAGCATTGGGAGTTGGGCGGCCGCGCGGCGGACGGCCTCGTCACGTTGTTGGGCGAGCTGCTCGACTTCCAGCCGATCGCGTGGCTGACCGATGCGCTGCCCTATATTCTGGCCGGGGCGTTGGTTCTGTGCGCCGCGTTCGAGCGATTGGCGATAGAGGACAACGGCATTCGCTTGTACTTCGGATTCCGTCCGATAACCCTGTTCTTTGTGCGCTGGGACCGTCTGCGCAGCATAAGGATCTTGCAGCACGGCCGGCATCTCCCCACGGTGATACTCCACTACACGAACTGGATGCATCTCCCTTCCAGCGTCGGGATTCACGCCCGGCGTTACGCCGAAGGCAGCTCGGTGACCGACACGGTGGTTACGCGCACGGTCAAGCAGGGCGTCCCCGGGCAGTTTCTTCATTCGCCGGATTGGGTCGTGTGGGCCGGCCGGGCATTGATGGCGGGGGCGATTGCGTGCGTGCTCCTGCTCTTCTGGCTTATGTACAGAAGCGCAATGTTCTACAACGATCCGACAACGGTTACTCCCACTTTGCAGTCGTTTCCGAACCCTCTTGTCCTGGGCTTGTTGTTCGCGGGCACGCTCGCGTGCGCGGGACTCGGGTTCGGCCTGCTGTCGGCTTATCACAGGGGGGGCATCCGGCGCGGATTGCTCTTGCTCTGGCTGGTCCTCGCCAGTGAGGCTCTTACCTGGCATCTCAATATATACTGGCTGATCTACTTCGCGCTGTATGGGATTCACTCGGCGCTTCTCCATCCGGTGGGCCCGCCTCCCTTCGAACCGATCGCCTCGGTCCCGCACTGGCACTGGGACGCGGCTTTCACGATCCTTTTTCTGACGCCCGCCTTTGCCGGCTTGCCCTACATGCTGGGCGTGTGGCTAGGCGTGCGCCGAGTCTAATGTGCCGCGCCCCCCCCCAGTGCATTGAAGGTGCTTCATTCAATCTGCCACGTCCGGGTCAATGGCTTTCCGCAACTTCAAGTCATATTTCATCCCATGTTGGAGGGCCTCGTAGTCAGGACCTTCTTCCGGGACCGGTTTTCGGCGGTCATAGAAGTGCACGCTGTTTCTTCCGACGACCTCCGCGACGCTCCCTTGAACGACAATCGCCGTTCCTTCGTCTATGCCTATTCCCAACAGTTGCGGATATGTGTTCACCAGCAGCGTCATGTCCGGCCTGCGTCCGCGCTGCGAGAAGTGCTGGTCCACCGCGGCGCCCGGCAAGAAACCTAAGCCCCGCTCATAACCTTCGGCGATGATGTTGCGGTTTCCGAGCGGGTCGCCACGCGCCAGATACTCGCACTGGATCGAAGCGCCGGCCGACGAACCGCCGATAACCCCGCCGCGCTTCAGAACGTCCCACATGAGTTCGTGCGCCTTCGTGTCCTGATACGAATCCACCAGGTTCCACTGCCTGCCGCCGCCGAACCAAATCCCCTTCGCTTTGCGAAGCGGACCGAGTATCTTCTCGTCGCTGTTCGCCGCGTTCCTGTCCTTGGTGTGTATCCAAGTGACGTTCTTTGCGCCGGCCCGGCGTAGGGCGCGAACAAACCCTGGTTCATCTTCGATCTCTTCGGCGAAAGAACATGGCACGTAAACGAGGGGCGCGTCTGCCCCCCCCGCCAAGTCAATAAACCTTTGCAGCAGGCCGGCCGGCAGGCCGCCGCCGCCGATTATCACGAGCGACCCGTTCGTTACCTCCGGCGCTTTCGGCGCCTTCGGCGGGAACGGCGGGAGGGTGCGGTCAATCGCCATGCGGCGAATCGCAATCAGGTCCGCCCGCGTGCCGGGACGAACGGTTTTGACTGCCGCCTCGCGGCCGCCGCCGGGAGCGAAGCGCAGCGACACGTTACCGCTGCCGATGACCGTAACGGTCCGGCCACGGAGCACGAGCGCCGCCGTTTCAGGGACGCCGAAGCCGACCAGGCCGGGATGTTTTTCCAGCACGGACGTCAGCCCATCGTCGCCGTCATTAGACGCGGAAGTTACGGCCACAAGAGAATCCGGGAGAAGATTGAAGCCGCTCACGGGTTCTTTATCTGGGTCCGGAATAAACAGACGTCCCAAATCCGAGGGCCCCGCGATGACCCCCCCCCGCTCCTTCAGCGATTTCAGTACGCGCTCGACACCGGTTCCCAGATAAACGCCGGTAAGGCCGCTGCCCTCAAGCCAAACTCCGGTCGCTTCCCTTATGGGCGCTGCGAACGCGGGGTCGCCGGCCTCGGCGCGTGAGCCGGTGCTGAGGATCGCGAACGAAGCCACGTCTTCCTCCGCCCATTCGTCCCGGACTATTTCCCTTCCCGCCACGGCGAGGACCACGATGCGCGCCTTTTCGCCGCCCGCCAATTGGATGAATCGCTTCCTCGCGACGTCCAGAACGCTCTCGCCGCCATAGATGATGAGCGAGCCGCGCACGATCGGCTGGGGCCAGTCAGGAACCGGTTTCGCAGGCGCTTGCCCGGCTTCGAGCGCACCGCTCGACAGAAGCAGCGCCGCCGCGATGGAGACAATTGTCAAACAACGAATCCGGCGTACTGTTTTCTGTCTGCCCCTGTTTTGTAGGATCGAGTATTCCAATTGCCACTCCTCAGTTCGGCGGACCGTGCCGTGTGCGCACGGTTTGCGGGCGATTACGGGTAATACGCCCAGCGGCCCGGAATCTATCCCTCGGCCTGGCTGAACGGCGTATTGGCGAGAGCACCGTGGGCAGAGACGGACTGTATAATGTACGCTGGAGGCACGACACGATGATAGACCCTATTGCGGTCGTTATTCCGGCCCTCTTGCTCGCGGGCTGGTCCTGCTCAAACCCATCGTATGCGGCTGGATCGCAGGCCGCGGGGCAGCAGCAAGCCTCGGTGGGAGCATCCGGGGAGCCGACGACGTGGCAGACAGCACAGAGCGGACCAGAACCCAGGGAACCGGACCCGGAGGTCATCGCCCTGATAGACAAACTCGCTGAGATCTCGGCCGAGGATAATCCGTTTGACGACCGGTTCTTCGCAGACGAAGCAGGCAGCGGGATCTTCGGGATCTTCGGGATCGACAGCGGTCCCCCTGGACCGCCGCCCGATCCTACGGGGCCGGTGCGCCAGCTCGTTCGAATGGGGCTGAAGGCGCTGCCGGACCTGATTGACCATCTCACCGATTCGCGGGAGACGGGGATCGTGCTCGGGCTCGGGTTTTCCGAGGGTACTGGTACTGTATGGGAGAGCAACAAGTACGACCCACGCTACAGAGATCCGAAACGGTGGCCGGCAACCGTTAGCAGAATTGGCTCC
>JADFGT010000156.1 GCA_022567555.1 Armatimonadota bacterium
GAAAATACAGGGAATTTTCCAGAATTCGGTCTGAAATCGGTCGTTTGGGCCTTCAAACACCCCAGCATTCACAACAGCTTACAATCCAAATTCCCTAAAAAATAGATAAAAAATAGAACAGGGAAATTTTAGCGCGGAACAGGGAATTAATGCGACGGATCAGGGAATTGACCACGTTCAAATTCCCGGCCCGCACCCGCCTATACTGAACTTCGCTCAAATACCTGCGCCCGCCCCGCATCGGCGGCAGGGCCGACGGCCCAGTGTGGCGGGCGAATCAATTTCGATGTTGACACGCGGACGAGACTGTCTTATCTTGCTCACGTATCAAACGTAAGGAATGTGAGTCGATGAAAATTAGCCTGAAGGACGTCGGTGGCAACGAGGTCTTGGCGGGAGCGCTGAACGGCAGAGTCGCCTTGAACCGACTGCTGGAGGAGACGACATCGGAGCCCGATGGGCCGGAGCCGGTATTTCTGGACTTCTCCAGTGTCGAAGTCGCAACGGCAAGCTTCTTGCGGGAGAGCGTGCTGGCCTTCCGCGATATCGTGCGAAGCCAGCGTTCAAGCTTTTATCCGGTGATTGCCAACGCCAACGAGACGGTGCGCGATGAGCTGATCGAACTCTTACACCCCCGCGGCGATGTCTTGATGGCCTGCATTCTTGGCGAGGACGAATCGGTTGTGGAGGCCGCGCCGATAGGCGACCTCGATCCCAAGCAGCGCGTAACGTTTGATCTCGTGCGGGAACACGGCGAGACGGATGCCAGGGAGCTGATGCGCAGCTACGGCAAGAAAGAGGGGCTCAAACACGCGACGGCATGGAATAACCGGCTAGCCTCCCTCGCCTCCCTGGGTCTGGTCGTCGAACTCAGCCAGGGACGGGCTAAGCGCTATCGCCCTCTGTTCGGAGGGACGTGAGAGATGGGGGCGGACTTCATCGAAAAGGCGACACCGACCTTCAAGAAGAGTTGGGACCGGGCGCGCACGGCGCTGGCAACGGCCGATCTGTTCACAAACGCGCCGTCCTGTGCGGCCCGTACCGCGGCAGCCGAGGTCATCGGTAAGGCGCAACTTAAGGTCGGCGACCGACTGACGGTCGAAGTGCAGGACGGGGCACTCGTCGCAAGGCGCGGCAACAGCGTCGTGGCGCGCTTCACGAATCCCGCCCCCGCGTTGGTGCAGGCGGTTGAACAGTCCTGCGGAGTGGCGAAGGGAACTGTCGAACAGGTCCACGAGCTGGCGGGCGTGGCAGAGATTTCGCTGTGCTGATACGCCCGCCCGCGAAGACATCGGCCGGCGCCGCCCGCAATCCGCGGCGCGAACGCCGGCTCTGGCATGACAGGGCGCAGAACACGCCCGGCCTGGGCTGCGGTGTGTGCCGCGAGCGCGAAGTGTGTGGCGGCCTCCAGGTCAGGGCGGCGTTTTACGACTGCCTTCAGTTCTGTTGCGGCAGCCCGGAGAGCTGCGACCGGGTTTGCCGCAACCATCCGGACTTCGCAGACCGTGTTCGCGAGGTCGGCACGTTTGACCTTGATACCGTCCCCCGCGCCCCGATCCTCGCCGCCCCCGTAGTGCCGCGCGTCGTACCGGTGATTTTCCACGGCAACGGGCGCAAAACACCGATCGGTTCGGAAACGGTCGCTCTGCCCCTGTACCGGATGTTCGACCGGCGGAGCGGCGCGCCGCGCTTCACAGACCACGCTGCGTTGTGCGCAGCTTTCGCGATCAAGCCGGGAACAACGATCGTGCTCACGGGCACCGCCCGCGACCCGCCGCTCGAGCGCTGGTGGGGCCTCGGCGAAGCAAAGCGCCGGACGATCATCCGCGCTCTTAGAGCTGCCGGTGTCGGGCTGGTCACAACGCCGAACTACACCCTGTTTCTCGACCGGCCCCGCTGGGACGATCTGCACGCGATGAAGCGCATCGCGATCGTCCACGAAGAATTCCTGCGGGAAGAGATGCCGGCAGCGTTGCACGTCAATGGCCGCACAGAGACCGACTTCCGGCGCTGGACGGCGTATGTAGCCGCCCGCCCGGAAATCACGCACCTCGCCTACGAGTTCACGACAGGCACCGGCCGGGCCGGAAGGCGCGAACAGCACGTCGCTTGGCTGGCGGCGCTTGCCGCGGGTGTGGACCGGCCGCTGCACCTGGTCATTCGCGGTGGTACGGAAGTCCTGCCGGTCCTGTCGGCCGCGTTCGCACGCGTGAGCCTCCTGGAGACATCGATCTTCATGAAGACAGTGATGCGGCAGCGTGCCTATCCGAAGGGGAATGCGGCTCTCGGCTGGCAGGCTTCACCGACGGCGACCGGCGCGCCGCTTGATGATCTGTTCGCCGACAATCTCGCAACGGTCGAGACCTGGCTGAGCGATCTCAGCGTGCCCACCATCGAAAGAGCACGCCCGACCGGATGATAACACCGGTCCCGTCCCCGTTCGATTTCGCGGCCCTCGACGGTCTTGCCTTCGCGGCGGAACGGGGAAGGCTTTCCGGGCTGGCGCCGGCCCAGATGGTGGCGCGTGATCTTGGTCCGGTGATTGAACTGGGCCAACTCGCGGCAGGCGGGCTTCTGCCCGCGCCGGAACAGGCGGCGTGGCTGAACCTGGACGGCGTTGGCGCTCTCTACCGCGCGCTTGTCGGCGGCAAATCACAGTGGGTCTGCCCGGACGGGCGCCGGATCGGCTTCCTGAGAACCGGCCGTTCCCCGCCGGCCAGCGAAGCGGTCTGGACGGGCTTCGGTCTCGCCGCTCAACAGGGAGCGGTGGCCGCCGGGTTTCCGAAATCTATCGGTGCTCAGCTTGCCGCCGCGCTCGGAGAGCTATACAGCAACCTTTATGAGCATTCGGATGCGCCGGAAACGGGACTGATCGCATTCCGGGCCGGACTGAACCGCTTCGAGTTCGTGGTGGCCGACCGGGGGATCGGCGTTCGTGAAAGCCTGCGAAGCTGCGTGGAATATGCGGCGCTTGACGATCACGGCGAGGCGCTGCGGCTGACCCTGACCGACGGCGTGTCGCGGCATGGGCCGGGCGCAGACCGGGGCCACGGCTTCCGGCCGCTCTTTGTCGGCCTGGCCAATCTCAACGGCGGCCTGCGCTTCCGGTCGGGCGATCATGCCCTCGTGATGAACGGTCGGAAACCCTCATTGGTGAGCGCACAATTGGCACAGAAGCCGCTGATCCCCGGGTTCTTCATCTCTGTTGTCTGCGAGACCGTCGCCGCAAGGCAGCGCTAAAATTCGCGCCGGAGACGGCAGCACCGCTTCGCGGTCCAATCGCCCCTCACGCTTGAGTTAAGATGCGTACGCACGAAATCGAGAAAGGGAGAGCGCAGAGATGGCTAGATCCCAGATCCGGTATCGAAGTGGATACAAATACCAACTTGTAGACGATTACTCGGTGAAGGTGAGAATAGACCCAGACGAGAACA
>JADFGT010000157.1 GCA_022567555.1 Armatimonadota bacterium
GGGAATCTGTTCGATCCGCAGAAGCCTGCCCTGATGCCGTTCCAGGAACCCGAACGGGTCACGGTCGGCGTCCAATAGTGTGATGGTGTCGCCTTCAACGTAATAGTCGGCGCCGCAAGACTCGCACGCGCTGTTTCCGGCGTCCAGCGGCAGCCGCGCGGCCGTTCGCGCCCACTCTTCGGGGGTCAAGGTTCTGTGATGTGCGGCGATGCCATAAGGGTCGTCGGACCAGAACGCCAGCGTCCGGCGGTTCCCGGGCGCCTGGTCGAACTGTGCGCCGCACGTTTCGCACAGAAAGACCGTTGCGGAACGGCCGCCGAGAGGGAACCAATAATCAGTTTCGCTCTCGGCTCTGCCCGGCTCCACCATCTCGTTACCCTCTGAGCCGAACTTGACAAGCGCCAATTTCCCCCGGCCCTCGCTTTTAAACTCGGCCCCGCAAGACCCGCATTCTGCGCCGCGCTTCCTGAAGATGCCCCCCCTGAGCAGGGGACCAAACCGGCAGATTGGACAGAACCGCAAGACCGGCAGGTTTTCGATGCGGCGCAGCACTCCGGACCCGCAGACCGCGCACTGCATCGTGTTGAGCCGGCGGTCGCGAATGCGGCCCACGCGGCACACGGGACAAACGCCCGGCTTCAGCGGTCGCGGTTCCTCCAAGAGGCCCTCGCAGGCCGGGCACTCGCGAACGCCCACCTTGAGGTTCGCAATGCTCTCCAACGCCAGGTCCATGCGTTCGAGTTCGGAGACCGCCTTGTCTCCCGGCTCAGCCGCAGGTGCCGCGAGGATGCTCAGGAACTCGGCGGCGCTCTGAGGCCTGTCGGATGCGCGGAGCGCCAGCGCCTTCGTGACGGCCGAGGCGAGGCCGGCCGGTACGTCGTTGCGATACAGCGATATGGCGGGCAGGGCGGCGCCTCCGACGCGGTCTACCGCTGAGGGCGGCGGTGCACCGACCAGCATTTCGTATCCCGTGGCCGCGAGCGCGTAAAGGTCGGTGGCCGGACCGCGGCGCCCCGATTCGGAGAGTTGCTCCAGCGGCGCATACCCCGGTGTGAACAGCGTAGTGTGGCGAACGGTTGCGTCGGCCTGCCACTCGCGGGCGCTTCCGAAATCTATCAATGTGGTCTCGTCGCCGGGACCAATTAAGATGTTCGACGGCTTGATATCGCGGTGGAGGTAGCCTCGCTGATGAACGGCCTCGAGAGACCGGGCGACTCCCTCCAGAATGCGGCCGACGCGGTCTGTCGGGAGCCGGCCTTCGTGCTCCAAAACCTCCGAAAGAGGCAGGGCGTCCGGCCGGTATTCAACGGCCATGTAGGCCGTGCCGCCCCACTGGAACGCGTCGTACACGGCGACCACGCCCGGAATCCGCAGCCGGGAAAGAAGCCGGGCCTCGCCTATGAACTGGTGGCGCAAACGGTGCGCCGCACCGCCGTCGGCATCGGGGAGAAGCAGCAGGCCGTCCTCTGTGCGTGCGCTTCCCGGCGGCGCGAGCTCTTTCAGGACCACGTCCCGGCCCGCCAACTCGTCTGCCGCCAAATATGTGCTGGAGAACCCGCCGGCCCCCAGGAATCGGTTGACCCGGTATCGGCTGTTTACCTGAACGCCCGGTGAAAGTTGAAGATTCACCACCATCTCCTCAGTTCACGCGCCACAATAGAGTTAGACGGTTTGCAACAGAATCTCATTCCGAACGCCGACTTTGCACAAGGATTGGACGGCTGGGAGTGTACTCCCGCCGGAGTCACGTTGATTCGCACGGAAATGAAGCGCTTCGTGATGCTGGCGGGCGAAACGCACAGCGCGGCGATCTGCGGCGAACCTCTCGATGTAGTGCCTGGGGCGCACTACTGCCTGCGGGTCGAGCGGGCGCTGCCGGGGGAGTGCGAAACCGCCATGATCGGGCGGGATTCTCTCTTGAAGCCGGACGCGGCCGATGAAGTCGTCGCACAGGAGTCTCCCGTTCGGGTTCAGGTCACGGCCGGCAAAGGGAAACGGGTAGGCGTGAGCCGTGTGGTTTTGGAACCGGTGGGACCGAGGCTGCGGATCCAGAACCTGCGCTCGAACTATGCCTTCGTGCCGCCCGGTGAGCCGTTCAGGATACTTTGCGACATCCGCAACACGGGCTCAGAGGCCGTCACGAAGGGGATCGCCCGCCTCCACACGGCGCTTCACGAACTTCTGGAGGAGCACAAGCAGGAGCAGCCGCTGCCGCCTATCGAGTTGGAGAAGTCGGTGGAGGTCTCATGGCTCGTGGCAAAGCAGCGTAGGGCGATGGCGCGTTACGAAATTGAGGTGGAGTACGAGGGCGGGTTGCTGCATGTGGAGGGTGCGACCCTAAAGCACGTGCCGCGCCTCCCGCCAAAGCGTGTGTTGAGCAGCGTCGCGGCCGGCGGCAGGTGGTTCACGGTCGCCAGTCGCGGGCTGCGCGCGACCGGCCATGAAACGGACCTGGATTTCGGACCGCTCCTCATCAGCGAGGACTTTCAGCGGGTCTCTCTGGGTGTGCTTCACCAGATCGCCCAAATCTCGCCGCTGGACGGGCCGGCTCTGCCGCTCTGGTCCCGTGTTCGGCGCGTTCGGCCGAGCGGAGTGGAACTGGCCGGCAGAGCGCGCGAGGCTGAGTGGACGATCCTGGTGTCCCCCGACCACCGCGAACGCGGCGTGCGGTTCGAAGTCACTATTCGCCCTAAGGCGCGCATCGGTAAAGCCAACTTGGAGTTCGGGCCTTTCCAAACTCAGAACTCTATGCGGGTGGAAGGAAACACAATCCATGTCGGCACGAGGAAGGGCGAGACGTCGCTGGAATGGGTGTGGGACAAGCGCCACGGCTTCACAGTCGACGCTTCCGAGCGGTCGGGGATGATGACAGTGCGCAGTAAACCGTTGACTTTTCTGCCGGGCATGGTTTTGAAATTGGGTGTGCTGCTCCGTCGTCATGGCTCATCTTTGGCGGGTACATAGCAAGAGCGCGGGCGCGGCAGTTCGAAGAATCGAAGAATGAACCTAATCTCATACGATGAGGCTCGGGAGAGAATGCGGTCAGCCGTGGGAGGGCCGCTCGGCGTGGAACGCCTGCCTCTGCAAGAGGCCGCGGGCCGGGCGCTCGCGGAGCCGTTGATTGCCACTGCGCCCTATCCGGTGTTCGACAACTCCGCCATGGACGGTTACGTCGTCGGTCGCGCCGAAGACGCTGAGAAGGGCACCCGTCTGCGCCTGGCCGGGGAAGTGCCGGCCGGCTCGCCCCCCCCTTCCGGCGTGGAACCGGGAACCGCCATACGCATACTCACCGGAGCGCCGACGCCGGCAGGCGCTTTTGGGGTCGTCATGCAAGAGGACGTGGAAGTGTCGGACGGGTGGGTTGTCTTGAACGATGGTGTACGCGAGGGCGCGCACATCCGCCGGCGCGGGGATGACTTTACAGAAGGA
>JADFGT010000080.1 GCA_022567555.1 Armatimonadota bacterium
TCGGAATCTCGGCGGGACCGACTCCGAGCACTCGCGTGCGGGCGAAGTCCCCTTCAGCCAGATGCCGGAGGTACTGACTGTCTGTGCGAGCCACGATTTGCTACCGGACAACCCATTCAGACGCTTTCGATAGGTCAACAGAGTCCGGCGGGCCGAGGCGCTCCGTCACTTGACCATTGGCGGCCAGTTTCACCACGTGAACTCGGTCGCCAGTGGGTGAGACAAATATATTCAGCTGCTTCCCGCTGAGCGAACAATCAAGACCGAGAAATGCGCCGCCGTCCCTGGTGACGGAAGCAACGTAGTGAATTCCGTCGCTCCAGAGCAGGCACTCCGTAGCCTGTTCGGCGAGTTCCATGAATACATTCTCGGCTCCCGTCTCTATCCTGACTTCACGGTCGTCATCTTCAATTCGGGCCTGCCGAAGATCGCTGAGCAAGTGGGACAGCAGCGCTTGCCTGGCCACTTTCCTCGCGGTCGAAGCCTGGATGAGGTCTCTCGTCTCTCGGGAGACGATCCCCTGTTCCGAAGGCGTTTTTTCAATGACCCGGTGGGTGGGCTCGTCTCCATCCGTGAATCCGCCCGGAAGGATCGGACAGAAAAGGCCTTGATGCGCCGGTGCACGCAGAAGCGTGGATGCTGCTTCCATGAGCTTTCCTACGCCTTCTTTGAACCTCTGCGCTGTCTGTCAGGTTTTTTCGCCTGCTTGGCCAATGTTTCGATCTCTGCTTTGGCCTTCTCGAGTTGGTTATTCATTACGTTAGCGAGCCGCGCGGCGTGCGCGAGATGAAGGAACACGGTCACCTGGGGAATCAGGACCTCCTTCGCCGCTTCGCGCGTGCCCGGTGGCTCCAGCATGCTTTGTTTTACCGAGAAGGTAAGTGCCATCTCCTCGGGCGTAGACGAAACAGATACGTAGTTTGCGTAAACCTTGGGAACTCTCCGAAGAGCCTCAGAGTCGAGGGACACTGCCTGGCCCCCGGACGGCTTTGCCTTTTTCTTCGCCATCACACCTTCCTATCGGTCGGGAGGAACCCGGATTGTACCTCGCTTGGCCTGCGTCCACGTCGTCGCATCCCGTGGGGCAGCCTCATCAAGCGAACTCTATCCGCCGACTCGCACCGTTCGGTATCAGCTTGGTCGCGTTTGACCGAAGCAGCTGCTCGACGACCGCTTCCGAAACGGCTCGGACGTCCTCTGCCTTTCCGGCATTCCCCCCAGGGCCGATGGCACGGCTCTGGCCCCCTCCCGATTACTGCAGTTGCGAGGTGATACATGTTTGCCAAGAAAGGAGGGGCGATTCTTATCGCCCTGTCAATCGCGGGCGCGAGCCAAACGATAACCTTCGACGTCTGGGTCGTGGACACCGGCGGCGACTTCACGTTCGACGCCACGGCCACCCATTGGGAACCGGGCATCAACCAGATACGCCCCGACCCGATTCTCAACCTCACGACCCCGGGCGCGACCGCCGTCGTACAGCCCACGAAGAGAATCCGCTGGGAAGACACGGTCGAGATGGTGAACGGCCGGACGGCGACGCTGACCCAATGGGTGAGCACGAACCACACGATGAACATGGTGTGGGACCCCGTGCCCGAACCGGCGACCGTAATCGGACTTGCCATCGGCGTCACGGCTCTTGCGGCGCGGCGCAGGCGGCGGTAAGCGATAGGCGACTGACGACCGGCGTCTGTATCGCGCCGATTCACCGGCGCTGACGATTGACGAGCGGAAGAACGCGCCGGCGCTGTACGCGATTGATTGAGCGCTTCCACCGCACCATATCGCCGGCGAAAGCGTAGAATCCATTTGAAGATGCTCATTCGTCTGCGTCAGGCGTGGTTCGGCCCGGTCCTCCCATTTCTCGGCGTATCGGCACTTGTTGCGCTTGCTGTCGGCGCGTGCGCGCCGAAGGCACAGGAGGCAAGTTTCTCCAGCCTCTCCAAGTTCACAGTCACCGCCCAGAACGGCGTACGGCTGGACCTAATGGACCTCAAGGGCAAGCCGGTTCTGCTGGACATCTGGGCGTCCGACTGCGCCGCGTGCGAGTTCCTGATGCCTCGCCTGCAAAACATGCATGACCGGTTCGCCGAGCAGGGACTGCGGGTTATCGCCGTCGCTTCCGAGTCGGTCGAACTCGTCAACCGGTATGGCGAAGCGAACGGCTACACGATGCTTTATGCCGACCCGGAAGGCAGGGTGCAGGATGCGCTAAGCGTGGACCTCGTGCCGACCACGTTCCTCTTCGATGCGGACGGCAATCTGTTGAAGCGCTGGGAGGGCGCTCATCCGATGCCGGAGTATCTTGAGGCGCTCGAAGAGGCCGGAATCGAAACCGGCGCCGGCATGCCGGATCAGCGCTGACGCTCTTTCGCTGTCTTCTCAGGCAGGAACCGCCGCCTATCCGGCGAACTCCCTTCACGCTGTCGTTTCGGCGGCGAGGAGGCCCCACACCATGCCAGCAAAGCGGTTTGCGCTGCCCATCCTTATCGTCCTCGTCTCCCTCCAACTGCACGCGTCCACATATGAGGGACCGATTAAGCGAGCGCGATACCCCAGCCTTTCGCCGGCTGCCGAGCGCCTCGCCTTTTCCTATCAGGGCGACATATGGGTCGTTCCGGTAGGAGGTGGAAATGCGGAGCGTCTTACCGTTCATCCCGCGAACGAGTCCATGCCGAGATGGAGTCCCGACGGCGATTGGATCGCCTTCTCCAGCGAGCGTAACGGCAGCATGGACATCTTCGCAATGAGCGCGGACGGGGGCGCACCCCGGCGGCTGACGTTCGGAACGGGAAACGAATACGCGATGGGCTGGACGCCGGACTCGCAGTGGGTGCTCTTTTACTCCACGCGCTGGGGGCGCCTGGACATTATGAAGGTGAACGTCTCCGGTGGAGAACCTATCCGCCTGACCGGGGACGACATGGAGTGGGAGTTCTTTCCCGCCGTCTCGCCGGACGGCAGCAAGATCGCTTATGCCCATGGCGGAGGGCCGGGGAGTTGGCGCCGCAGCGCTCTCACCGGCAGCGGCACCGCCGACATCTGGATAGCCGATTTCACGACGCCTTTGAGCAACGCCGAGAACGTCACGCGCGACGAAACGCCGCAGATGTGGCCGATGTGGTCGCCCGACGGCAAAACGATCTGGTACGTGGGCGACGACGGCACGCCGAACCTTTGGCGCATGAACGCCGACGGGCGCACAAGGAGAAAGGTCACGAGTCACACAACCGACCGCGTCCGCTACCCTTCGATCAGCGCGGACGGCACGGCAATCGCTTATGAGTTTGCGAGCGAGATACGCGTTTACGACACGAAACGCAACAGAGAGAACAGAGTTGACATCTTCGTTCCCGGCGATCAAAGATACAACGACGTCACGCGCCTAACCCTAACCAGCGGCGCAACTCATTACGCCCCTTCCCCCGGCGGCAAGCGGATGCTCCTTTCCGTTCATGGGGAGATCTTCTTGACGCCGGAGTCCGGCGGTGTCACGCGGCGCATGACCTTCTTCTCCGGCCGCGACGAGGAGCCGCTTTGGAAGGACGAGAAGGAGTTCTTTTATGTGACCATTCAAAATGGCAACAAAGACGTATACTTTATGGACCTCGAGGGCAACTCGCGTCCGTTCCTCGACTCTCCTGCGGACGAGATGGCGCTCGAACTCAGCCCGGACGGCAAGACACTCGCCTTTCACCGAGGGTGGAAAGAGATCTGCATTGTCCCGGTTGACGGCGGCGAACCGAAGGTGGTTTTCCGAGGCTTCTTCGGCGGAGCGCTCTATGGCGACCCCGCGTTCTATTGGGCGCCGGACAGCCGCCACATCGTGCTCACTAACCCGACCGACCGAGGCGGCGAGAACATAGAACTGGTGGACACCGAAACCGGCGAGAGCACGCGCATCGCACTCCTCGCCCGCGGCTCCGGCCAACCTAAGGTGACGCCGGACGGCAAGCGCGTATACTTCCGCGCTTACGAATATGGCAGTTGGGACCTGTTCGCCGTGGACCTGGTCCCTGACCCGGTGAAGTTCGATGAAGACGCGCTGGAGGAAAAGGAGGAAAAGGAGGAGCCAGAGAAGCAAGAGCCTCCGAAAATGGAGGTTGACCCGGAAGGCATTCTCGACCGCCTGCGGCGGCTGACTTCAGACGAGCGCGACGCCGGCGAGCCGGTGAGCAGCGAGGACGGCAAGACGCTTTACTTCACGATGCCCCCGGCCGGAGGCGGGGCGGCGCAGATTCAGATGGTGAGCGTCACGGGCGGCAGCGTCAGCGCAGTTACGTCGTCAGGCGGCGCGAAGTCGGGCCTCACTCTCTCTGAGGACGGCAAGAAACTGTATTACATGGAGGGCGGGCGAGTCGGGTCAGTCACCCTCCCCTCGGGCGAGGCCTCTCTGCGCTCATTCTCGGCCGAGATGGCCGTGGACCAGCACAAGGAGGCGCGCTCCCTCTTTGATGAAATCTGGTGGGTGCTGGACCGCATCTATTACGACCCGCGCCACCACGGTCGCGACTGGAACTCCGTCAAGACTTACTACTCGGAACTGGTGACCCACACCTATGACCGCGCCGCGTTCTATGACCTCATGCTGGAGATGGTGTACGAACTGAGGTCGTCACACGTGGGCGTAAGCGGGCCGACACAGCAGGAGAGCACCGGCGACGACGCGACCGCCATTTTGGGCGTGGAGCCGGATTGGGCGCACCTTGAAAGAACCGGCGAGTACCGTGTCGCGCGCGTCCTCCGGGGCGGCCCGGCACACCACCCTCAGACGCGGCTCAACGTGGGCGACGTCATCGCGGCGGTTGACGGCGTGCCGCCCGATAAGGAGCACACATTGGACGCGCTTCTCAACGGGAAGGCCGGCAAGAAGGTTGTCCTAAGCGTGCGGGCGGACGGCGGCCAGGTGCGCGACGTGGCGATCAAGCCGGTGCCGCTGGCGGCGCAGAACGCCCTGCTGTACGATCAGTTCGTCCACGACAAGCGGCAAATGACCGACCGATACAGCGGCGGGCGCCTGGCATACCTGCACATCCAGGGGATGAATATGCCCAGCCACGAGCGGTTCAAGCGCGAGGTCCGCACGCTCACGCAGGGCAAGGAGGGGCTGATAATAGACGTGCGCTACAACGGGGGCGGATTCACCGCGCACCTGGCGCTCGGCATGCTCGTCAAGCGGCCCTGGCTCATCCGCACCAACCGGGGATGGGAGGGCCGCATCAGCGAGAACCTGTATCGCGGCGACTCCGTCGAACTGCCGAGCGCGCTGCTCATCAACGCGTCAAGTTTCAGCAACGCGGAGATAATCGCCGAGGGGTTCAAGAGGCTGGGCGTTGGGCCGGTCGTCGGTGTCGCGACCCCGGGCGCGGTCATCGGCACGAGCAGTTGGACGCTGTTCGACGGAGGCTCATTGCGCACGCCGCTTGCCGGCGCTTACACCATAGAGGGCGAGAACCTGGAGGGCAACGGACGCAAACCCGACATCCACGTGCCATACGACCCGAACGCAATCCTCGTCGGCGAAGACCCGCAACTCAGGAGGGCTGTCGAGGAACTCCTCCGTCGAATAAGCGGCCGCCGGCGGACCACGACACCTTAGGGATCTATGGCGGCATCGCCCCAACTGACACCGTTGCCCGTGTGCCCTACTTCTGCCGAAGCGTCACGGTGCGAGCGTCCAGGCCCTCGGTGAACATCGCGGTCTCACCGTCCGGCCACAACACGCGAACCTCGACCGGGCGGTCGTCCTTCCCGAATCCGAAGAACAGGCACGACGTGGATTGAGAGAGGTAACCCGAACCGGCGTAAACCTCGGCTGTCTGTTTCGCCCCCTTTTGCGACAGCACGGTCACCTTAGCGCCGACGGCGGTCGGGTTGCCGGGTCTGCCTTCGAGTCTCAGCTTCAGCAGCTTGTTCCCGGCGATTCCCCTGTTCCGGAAAACACGCAGCCTGCCGCTGTTGGCGCCAACGGCCAGGTCCGGCCAGCCGTCATCGTTGATGTCCGCAACGGCCATGCCCTTCGCGTCTTCCGGTACGACCAGTGCGCTTTCTTTCGGCCAGACAGGTGCGAATTCACCGTTTCCGAGGCCTTCGAGCAGAACGCTCAATCCGCCGTCCCAGCGCCCGGTCTCCCGCTGCGGCGCAAAGAAGTTCTGGACGATGTAGATGTCCGGCACGCCGTCTCCATTGAAGTCCGTAATGGAAACTCCATACCCCGGTGAGGCCTGGGCGAAGCGCGGGAGCGGGCGCACCTCGTACGTTCCGTCCCCTTGATTGATGAACACCGCCGATTCCAAGAAGTTTGCGCTCAGATCCAGCGATTTCGAGAGTTTCTCCGGCGTGTAGATGTCCTGCGTTGTCGCCAGCGCAAACTCTCTGTACGTCTCGAACTTGTCGGCGACAAACGGCATCGCGTTTGAACTGCAACTGCGACCTCGCACCGGATACTCCGTGCCATGTTCAAACATTGACTCCACCAGGTCCAGGCGTCCGTCTCTGTCGAAGTCGTTCGCATACAGCCTGGCCGGATACTGCGGGGTGGCGATGTATTTGGTGTTGAGGCCGGCATTGGTCGCTACGAAGTCCATGTCACCGTCGCCGTCGACGTCGCCGGCCGCGATGCCGTTCCACCAGCCTGTGTGTCCGGCGAGCCCGGCCTCCTCGGTTGCATCCGACAATTTGCCCTGGGCATTGACGAAGAGCCTGACCGACCCCCATTCCACGGCGATTAAGAGGTCGGGCCACCCGTCGCCGTTCGCATCCGACCAGACGGCGCCGGTGACCAAGCCGATCCGTCTTAAACCGGGTGCCAACCTGTCGCTAACGTCCACAAACTTTCCGCCGTCATTTCGTAGAAGCCGGCTGTTGGGCGTTTCCGGGTACTTGCCCGGAATCACCCTCGCGCCGACGAACAGATCAAGGTCTCCGTCCCGATCGAAGTCGCAGGCCGCCGCGACGCTCCCGCTGTCCGCGAACGGAGGCAGCACACCCTCGGGGGCTTTCGCAAAGAACCCGGAACCGTCATTCAGATAGAGGCGATCACGCAGAAGCCTGTCCCCTGGACCGCTTTCGTTTCCTCCGCTCACGACGAATAGGTCCTGGTCGCCGTCGCCATCAGCATCGAACCAGAGACAGGCCATGTCCTCGCAGGCCGCGTCTTCGTTCCAAGGCCCACCGCTGGCCTTCACGAATTTGCCGTCTTCCCCTCGAATGAAAAGCGCCCCCGGCTGGCCCGCTGCGCCGCCGACGAACAGGTCATCGTCGCCGTCCCCATCCGCATCGCCCCAGGCGATACCTGGGCCCAACTGCGAAAGCTTGTAGGGCAAGAGGGGCTCCCTCTCGTAGTCGTCGAAGGACCGCTCGGTGTGAACGAACTCCAGGCCGGTCTCGCCGGTTGTGTCCACAAACTGCCCCTCATAAGGAGCGGTCTTCGGCGGAGACGGACGCGACGCAGAAGCCGGTTCCGTGATCGTGTAGAATCGGTCCGCCCGCAGGTTTTTTACGACCTGCTCAACCCCACTCGGCCACTCTACGGTTAGCCGAGAGACGCGGTCCGATTCTCCCAATCCGAAATGAATGAGCGGCTCATCCTGCGACAGATACCCACGGGCCAGCGTCAGTTGCCTCACCTGCAATCCGGCCTTGGTTTCCAGGGTTACCTTCGCGCCTACCCCGAAACGGTTGCTCTGAGTGCCGACGAGCCGTATCAGTATCCGGTGCTCCGATTGGCTGTCATTTCGATAAATGATTGCCGGATCGTGCAAGTTGTTTATTACGATATCCAGGTCCCCGTCGCGGTCCAAATCCGCGAACGCCGCCCCATGAGTCACGCCTCGGAAGTCGAGACCCCACCGCGCGCCCACGTTTTCAAACTCGAAGTCTCCGAGGTTTCGGAAAGCCAAGTTAACCTCAGGCTGGCGTGGGCGCTCGTGAATCAGCCGGCTCGCCTCATCGGTGCGACCCTGTTCCATCAACCTTTCCCACTTCGTCGTCCAGTCTGAGTCGTTTACGTTCTTCTCCATTCCGTTTGAAACGAATACGTCCACCCGCCCATCGTTGTCGAGGTCGCCGAACTTGATCGACCAGGTCCAGTCCGTATTTGCCAGGCCTGTCAAGTAGGCAACCTCCATGAGTCGGTCCGTGCCCGTGTTGAGGTAGAGCGTGTTCCGCATGTACTGTCTCGGCTCGGCGGAGTCAAGGAACCACCCCGACCAGCCCATCGCGCCCATGGTGGTCTTCTGCATGAAGTGCGTGGTGCTCGACATGTCGCCGACCATGAGATCGAACAAACCGTCGTTGTTGATATCCGCGGAGTCGGCCCCCATGGAAAACCACGTGGTGTGGGGAACGGTCTCCTCGATCACATCGGTAAAGGTGCCGTCGCCGTTGTTCCGGTAAAGGTGGTCGGAGGACTTCAGATCGTTTGCCACGTAGATGTCCGGCCAACCATCGTCGTTGTAGTCCCACCAGGTTGCCGACAGGCCCAGGTCATAGCCGCGTATGCCTGCCTCCCCCGACACGTCGGTGAACGTCCCATCGCCGTTGTTGCGGAAAAGAATGTCTTTCTGGCCGGCTTCCACGTAATGCCCGCTCATGAGCGCCCAATGCTCCCACTGGTCCGGGCGGATAGTCAGTTTGCCGTCAATCTCGATGTAGTGGATAACCGGCGCTTCTTCGTAGGCCGAGTAAAGACGATACGTTACAAGATACAGGTCGAGGTCGCCGTCCCGGTCGTAGTCCGCGAATGACGCCATTGTGCTGGCGCCGGGACTGGCGACGCCCGCGACTTCGGCCGACTCCTTGAACGTGCCGTTGCCCTGATTGATATAGAGGAGGTCGGGGCCGTCTATGTTGCAGACGAACAGGTCGAGGTCGCCGTCGTTGTCCACGTCCGCGAAGCTGGCGCCGGCGCCCATCGCATCCCCGCCGTCAACGCCCGCCCTTGACGTGACGTCTTCAAAGACCAGATCACCCACTTGGCGATACAACCGGTTGGCGCCGTCCTGGCTGACAAAATAGATATCCGGCCTACTGTCGCCATCGAAATCCCCCACGCACACGCCGGACCCATTGAGGAGGTACTTCTTGTGATGCTCCTTCAGCAAAACGTTTTGAAAATCAATTCCGGACTCCTTAGGGGAAAGAGCGTGAAAGAGCCGCTCGCCGCCGCGTGAGGGGCTTGCGAGCGCCTCCGACTCAACAAGGCCCTGTGCGCCGACGTCTTTGCGGCATCCGGACAACAGGCAGAGTGCTGATAGGATTGCTCCCGCAATCAGCGGTGTTGACGATGCCACACCTTGGAAACCCGGCGATCTTGCCGGTGTGCTGTTATTGCTCCGCATGTAACGGTCTCCTTTTCGCGGCCACGCCCTGTTCGCCCTGCGAAATTCTCGCAGGGCTGACACAGGAACAAAGTATACAATAGTCGGGCCCGGATTCCCGGCCGCGCAACAGAGTCCGCAAGGGGCGTGCCCTGACGCGCAGGTGGTCATCCACAGCGAGGACCCGAAACCGAGGCGCACTGCAGGACCCAAATTTGGGATGGGACCCGTGAATGTACCCTGGGAAGAATACTGGCTTGCAAAACCTGGTATTTGATCAGGCCTTGGATGGTGTATACTGGTTCTCACGCAGATTGCCTGCTGGTCTTTTTGCGAGAGAACGGGCGGCATACTGCTTGAGGCGATGCTCCCAAATGGGGGGCGACGCCGACAAATACGATCGCAACAGAGAGGAGGACAAGGTTGGGAGAACCGAAGTACGGCTATCTTGGGCGGGCAGCCGCCTGACCCGAAAATCGTGCGCATCTCCGCTTCCCTGTCCGGACAGTGCACAGCAAAGACAGAATAAGGAGAAGAAAGATGAGAACTAATCTCAAATTGACACTTGCTACGCTGGCTGCAGCAGCCCTTGTCGGCTCTGCGGTGGCGCAGAACCCGAATGTGTTCCACGCCTCGGCGCGCTTGATCCCGCCCGCCGGCGGACGGGCCAATGTGGTCTATCTGATGGACGCGACCGGCACCGTGACAGGCCAGTATAACGAGATCGCTGCCGCGGCCGGCGATGCGTGGGGCTATCGCGACGGAGCCGCCGACCGGAATAACAACGTTTACTTCGGCTGGGGCGGCGGTGTCGCGCGTCACAGGGCTGACGGCACGGGCGGCGTCCTGCAGTTCCCCAACCTAACTCCGACCTCCACCATCCGGGCGCTGGCGTTTGATCCGACGGGCAATGGCGGCTTGGGCAGCTTCTGGACGGCGAACTTCGGTTCCGCGCTCTACGAGTTGAATATGACGACCGGAGCCGTCATAACTACGCACCTCAACCTGGATTCCTGGTCGCTCTACGGCTTGTCCTACGATGACGCCACCGGGGACCTGTGGGGTCACAGTAGGAACTCGACTGCCACCAATGAAGCCGAGGTGATCGAGATAAGCAAGGGTACCGGTCGAACGACGGGTGTCGGGTTTTTCACGGCCTCGGTCTACGGCGTTCCCGGCAGTTCGCCCGGCGGGTTCGGAATCCAGGGCGGTCTGAGCGCTTACCGTGCGGGCGGCGGCTACACTCTGGCCGGCGTCTTCCAGGCAACCTCGGACACTGGGTTCACCTCCGACACTGCCGGTAACCTGACCGGTCCGTTCGCGCCTAACCCGAGGGACTTCGAAGCCCAGACCACAAACGGCGGGCACCTCGGAATAGCGTCCCCGGTCCCTGAGCCTGCATCGTTGCTCGCGCTCGGCGTGGGCCTCGCGGCCCTCGCGGCACGGCGACGGCGCAAGGCGTAAGTCGAGCCTCGTTCCGTTCATATATGACCTCCCGGCGACGGCCGGGAGGTCGTTCCCTTCGGCCCTCCTGACGGTCTCGGACCCTGTATCGAAATCGCTCGCCTCTCGACCCCGCCGCGATTCGACTGCGAATTACCAGGTTTCGTGAGAATCTCCCGTTTTTGGGTTGCAGACTGGCGCGAAACCTGATATGATGGTGGTCGCATGCAGCTGGCGCACCGGCGGGGACGCTTGCTGGAGCGCTTGTTCTAACAGTGCTCTGAGGCGAAAGGTTGTCTTGGGGGCTCATAGTCCCGGCACGCACGAATAAGAACTCTCTTGAGAGGAGGATACGATGAAAAGGACCATTCTACTTGTCGCAGCAGGCGTGTTCGGGGCGCTTGCGTCATCTCCGGCCGACATTCTTTGGGATCAGCCGCGCGAACCCGGTCCGGATGAGATTATGATCGCTTCCCAGGTTTTCCCTGATTTCCCGGGCTCCCCACCACCGATGGACATTTTCGCGTTTGATGACCTGGTCGTGGACCCCGCTGGCTGGGCCATGAGCAGGATCACGATCTGGGGCGGAGAGTTCCTCAGCGGTGACCCGAGGGAGAATCTGGATGTCCTGGTGGCCTTCTACTCTGACCATGACATCACGCTCAACCCACTGGTCGGGCCGTTTCACGGCGTTTTGGACAGGCCGGGGGGCTCCGACACCAACTTGATTTTCGACTTCGACCCGAAAGAGTCCATAGCCGGCGGAAACTATTGGATGGCCGCCTGGGTTGTGCGGCCGTTCAATGTTCCACCGGGCGGCCAGTGGGGCTGGTCCCGCAAGGCAAGCGGTGTCGGCTTTGGAGACGAGTACTGGGTCCACAACCCAGGGGAAGGGTTCGGTTTCGGTCCCGATCCGCTGCCGGGCTCCGACCCCGTGTTTCATAACCCTCCCTTCGCACCCGCCGACCTCGCCTTTATGATCGAGGGACAGGTCGTTCCCGAGCCCGCCAGCATGCTGGCGCTCGGCGCGGGCCTTGCGCTGATTGCCGCCCGCCGCCGCCGCCGCTAAGTTCATCACAGTCCTCGAAATCGCTTGAAGGATCGCCGGCTTCCGGAGCCGGCGATCCTTATTCATATGCGGCCGATCGCTGTATCCCAGGCAGTCACCGATCCATGCAGGATTGCGGGGCCCGTCCGCGCCCACGCTGCGCTACAATGAGACCGTAGCGCGCCGAGACGGAGTTCGTTCGACAGCGGCCGGTCCGACGCGAATCCGCTGGTTTGATATGGAGGAGAAATGAGAAAGATTATCGCAGGAGCCGTTCTGTGCGCGGTGAGCCCGGCTGCCTTCGCGGGCCTAACGCTGCTTTCCTCAGACTTTGACCCTGATTTCGCTTCGCAGGGGTGGACGACGACCGACGACTACCCAGGCGGCGGGCTATTCGATTGGACGGACATGGCAGTGACCCTCGACGACAACTACACGAACGGCACGGGCAACGCCCCGATAGCGAACAGCGATTATTGGGGCACCGGCAACTTCGACACGTCGCTGATCTCGCCTGCCTTCAGCCTCGCGGGGCTCGTCGCGGCCGACCTGGCATACACGGTCAATTTCCAGGCTCTCGATCGCGATTCTGGGGACTACCTGGACGTTGACATCAGCACGAACGGCGGCGGCGCCTGGACCACGCTGGTCCACTACGTGGACGACACGCCTGCGGGTGGCCTCTACATACCGGGCAGCAGTGTTGACGAGGCGATAGACATCAGCGCGTTCCTCGGCAGTTCCGACGTCCGCGTTCGTTTCCGCTACTACGACTACACGTCCACCCCGTGGGAATGGTACGCGCAGGTGGACGACGTCGTCGTGTCGGGCGTGGTTCCCGAGCCGGCCAGCATGCTGGCGCTCGGCGTCGGCCTCGCAGCCCTGGCCGCGCGCAGACGCAGGAAGGCATAAGCGATACGCCCCATTGTTCGTCGTATGAAACTCCCGGCTCGA
>JADFGT010000081.1 GCA_022567555.1 Armatimonadota bacterium
AAACCATGAGCGCCAACCGGCGTCTCTCGTCCATCTTCGTCCTCTCCTTGAATGGCATCTTCTCCTACCCCCAGGGTGGAAAGGATGTCCTGACACAGAGTGGAAAGGATCTCCTGAGACCGTACAGGCTCCTGATGGGGTTACACGATGAGATTTCTCAGAGCAAAGTGTCTTGTATGCCTCGGAATCCTCCCCGGGATTCCTGCATCCGCGAAAGTCGCGACGATCAGCTTGGAACAACTCACTATCAGAAGTGAGCTAATTGTGATTGCAGAGGTCACTGCGATCGAAGAGTGTGCTGGAGTTAGAGTTGCACGCGTAGGGACAGTCACCTCCATCAAGGGAATGGCTCCAACCAATATCGCGTTCGTTGCAGAGAGTACATGGACTTGCGACATCAGCTCCGCATCTATTGGTGAGCGCGTTCTGCTGTACCTGAGGCCCGTAGGGCGGGGAGAGTTTGTCACAATGAATGGACAAGATCTCTCGGCGGCGCGGGACCGAAGTAGTGACCGAGGAATAACATTATTTGCCCTCACTCACGCAGGTCGAGGACGAATACCGCTGCAGCACATTGGTCGAAGGTGGGTGGCGAAAACCCGTACTGTCGCTGAGAAGCTTCCTGAACTACTTGTCAATCTGGTCCTGCCCAGTTCGGCGCCGATAGGCAGGGAACAAGACGGCACGGCCACAGTTTCGCTGTCGTACTTGGTGAAATTGACGCGCCAGTCAATTGCTCGCGGCCCAAGAGAGGCTTTCCCATCCACCGGCCCGCCCTTCGGGGCGGTGGCTTGTGGCTTGGAAGCGCGCCAGGCATGATCCCCAATCTGAGAGGCGGGGTCGAGGGATGACGCGCGGCGAGCCGGGACCGATCAGCGAAACCGTAACCGCGACGGTGGTGGGGTAGGGACCGGGAGAGCATTTAGTCTAAACCTAAGATGTGAACGCTAACGTCTTGCTGGAGCAACCCCCGCGCCACCGTGTGGCGGCGTATAATACGGGTCGTGAACGTGATCGAGCGGCTACGTAGCATAGTAGAGCGCCTTTCCGACGTTGCGGCATCCGATCCAGGAGCCTTTGCCGGTGTGAGTTCAAATCTCCGGGAGCTCCGGAGACTCGCAAACGCAAGCGGCGGTGCTCCACCCGTGACTGATCTGCTGTATCACGGCCGTCAGATACGCAAGTTTTACGAGCGGCACGGTCGCGTTCAGCCCGGTGCGGTGGTGATCCCTTCGCTGGCGTCAACCTACGCACTATCCGAAGAACTCCGCTCGTGCCTTGATGAACTGGAAACAGTCGGGCCGAAAATTGACGAGGTATGGGTACCTCGTCTTGAGCACCTGGATGCCGAGAACTTCGCTCACGTTAGCGCGATTGTCAGCGAAATCGAAACAGAGCGACAGATGCTAAACGAAGATCGTGTTTCTATCCTCGGCTTCCACTTCGGAGATGGTGGGGACTGGAACTTTCGAGAGAAAGCATTGAGGTTGTTGCAGCGATTCGGAGCCGTCGTAAAGTATGAGCGGAGCATGTTAGTTGACAGAGGCCGTCCTACACAGGTTGTCGTCAATATCGATCGTGATCGTTTTGCCGAAATCCTCCCGCTCGTGCGCCGCGAAGATGATAAGAGACGTGTCGCCACTCCACGGAACAAGCGCACGGCGCCATCGAACCGAGTCTTTGTAATTCACGGACACGACGACGGATTGAAGAACGAAGTCGCCCGCCTTCTGGAGCGACTTGACCTGGAGCCGATCATCCTTCACGAGAAGCCGGACAAGGGAAGAACAATCATGCAGAAGTTTGAGGACTATACTGATGTCAGCTACGCGGTCGCGCTCTTGACTCCGGATGACGTCGGGGTTCGCGCGTCTGATGCAAACAATCTGCTCCCCCGCCCTCGGCAGAATGTCGTATTTGAACTCGGCTTTTTCCGGGGAAGCCTTGGTGCTGACCATACTTGTGCGCTAGTCAAGGGGGACCTTGACATCCCCTCTGACTATACCGGAGTTATCTACATATCAGTGGATGACTCGGGGGCGTGGAAGACACGATTGGCACGGGAGATGAAGGAAGCTGAGGTCCCGGTCGATTTGAACAAGCTACCGGGCTGATTGGCTTTTTCTGTATCCATCGGCAAACTCCTTTGTCGAGGGTTTCGCCCTTGTGCCAGCGCCCGCATTTCGCCCATCGTTTTTTTGTCCCACTTGACTCCCTCAACACGCGGCGTGTTGAGGGAGTCAACGCTTGCTGCTCGTGGCGCCGGGATCCCTGCGTGCCCTGCTCGACTGACCGCCGTGGTTCAAAGGTCGAACTCCATCCCTTCGCGTGCGACGTCTTTGCCCCCGCAAAGCGCGGGGTTTGTGTGGTTCAGGTGTATGAACCAGAGTTCTCCGCGTGTGCCCCTGAGAAGTTCGCGCGTGTGGGGCATCATCGGGTGCGGGATCTGTGTGATGTCCCGACTACCGATCTCCGCCGGTGAAGAGAAGGACCCGTCCAGAAAGAGCAGGTCCACTTCGTCCGCCAAGTCGCGTACGCTCCGGTCCCACTTCTCCCAGCGGTCAATGTCCGGAATGAACACCACCCTCTTTCGCGGTCCCTCGATCATGTAGCCGACCGTGTCGGTGAACTCCTCGCGGTGCGGGACGAGGAACGGCGTGACGCGCATACCTCCCGGAAGGTCCACCGGCTTATCCGGCTCGACAACGCGCAGGACGATGTTCTTGTTCTTTACAAGCAGGCTCCACGGCCCGTTGCTCGTGAGAAACTCCGCCATCTTGCGCGTGCAATAGACCGGCACTTCGATCGCGTTGATGGACTCCTTGCCCAGATACATCAGCCCCGTGTAATGTCCGATGTGCGCGTGCGTCAAGAAGATGCCGTCCGGCGCCTCGCCGCCGTTGAGCGCGTGCAACTGCTCACGGAAGTCGGGCGTTGCGTCGAAGATATATGAAGCGCCTGTTTCCTCGTCCCTGATACCGATGCAGGAGACCTTCTCCGGTTTCCGCTTGCCGGCGCGCACGTCTGTGCAGGGCGGCTTGCGGCACGCGAGGTGCGGCATACCGGCGTCCTGAACCACGCCCAAGACCGTGAGTTTCCATCCGGGTTCCGGCATAGACGACCTCCCGTCATCGGACCAACCTGAAAGCAGAACCGGCAACAGACCGCACAGCACGACTGTTCGCCGTCGAATCCGGTTCAATCCCCATCCGCTGCCATTCGACCGTCCGGTGCCGCTTATATACATCGCCCACACTCCTACGCTGTCGCATTTGCACAATACGCTATCATTATAGCGAACCATGATTCGACGCACACCGCTGCTGGAGAAGTTCGAGATGGAGTATCTCCGCCGGCCGGTGGACTACGAAGAGAACGTGAGGTTTTTCGAGGCCGCGATCGCCCACGCGCGAGTTCTGGGCGTCTGGCCGCCTTCCAATCCTCTGGAGTCCCTGGAGACCGATCTCCGCGTGGCCAAGGCGCTCAATGCTAACGTCACTCCTCGCTAAACTGGGCCGGGCTCTTGAGGAACGTCAATTGCCTTATCAGGAATAGCGATTCGGCAGGAGAACAGGTTCTGGCTGGCGGACTAAGATTCGAACTTAGATTCCCAGAGCCAAAGTCTGGTGTCCTGCCATTGGACGATCCGCCAGCGACCCGCGCAAAGTATACACGGGGCGGGGGGACGGCGATAGCCGACTCGCGACTGGCGACCGGCGACCGAACGTCCGAACGCCCCAACGGCCCGAACGTCCGTACGACCCGCAGGTATGCGTGACGTCCGCGTCGAACCACACACCTAATGCCGACCCTCAACCGCGACCGTCTGAGAAGGTTTCAGACGCTTCTGAAAGAGCACGGCTTCGACTGCTACCTGGCCTGCACGCCGATCTCGATGGGCTATCTGGCCGGTTTCTTTGAAGGCGGCGGCGAGCGCATGCTGGTAATGGCCGTGCCGCCGGAGGGCGAGCCGGCCATGATCGTCCCCGCGCTCAGCGAGACCCACGCCAGGTTGACCGGAATCCAGAACATCCGCGCGTGGAAGGACGGCGAAGACCCCGGCGTGCTCTTCGAGTCCTTCGCCGAAGAGTGGGGCCTGAAAACCGCCGTCATCGGCGTGGACGACGAGACACCGGCGGGCTTCCTGCTCCGCATGCAGCAGGCGCTCCCGGCGGCCCTCTTCAAATGCGCCGGCGACGTGATGGCCGAGGTGCGAAAGCGCAAGGAGCCGGAGGAATTGGAACTGATGCGCCGGGCCGCCCGGATCGCGGACGCCGCGCTCGGCGATCTGCTGGAGGCGGCCCGAGCCGGTGTGACCGAAGCCGACTTGCAGAGGGCCCTATTGTCAAGCATGATGAACAAGGGCGGCCTGGCCTCATGGTGCATCGTCGCCGCCGGACCGAACGGCGCCGAACCCCACCACTCCACATCCGACACGGCCGTGAAGGAAGGTGACGTGCTGGTCGCGGATTGGGGCTGCCAGGTTGGGCATTACGGCAGCGACACCACCCGCACTATTTGCATCGGCACGGCGTCGGGCGAGGCGAAGAAGGTCTATCAGGTTGTCTATGACGCCCAGGCCGCCGCCCGCGAGCGTATCCGTCCCGGCGTGCCGTGCCAAGAGATCGACCGCGCGGCGCGCAAGGTGATAGAGGACGCGGGCTACGGAGAGTTCTTCGTGCATCGAACCGGCCACGGCATCGGCATGATGGGCCACGAACCGCCTTTCATTGTCGAGGGGAGCGAATCGCCGCTACAGGAGGGACAGTGCTTCAGTGTGGAGCCCGGCGTCTATCTTCCGGGCCGGTTCGGCGTCCGCATAGAAAACATCGTGACCGTCACTTCAGACGGTCACGAATCCTTGAACGAAGAGCCGGCCGCTTCGCTTATCGAGACCGGCGCCTGAGACGCCGCCCGGCCAGCATCGCCAGGCCGGCGCTTAGCGCGATCATTGTGCCGGGCTCCGGTATCACTTCGGAGCCCGGGTTGAGGCCGATGAGCAGGGTGGGAAGGAAGGCCAGCGGGCCGACAGCGAAGGGCGCCTCGGCCACTTCCCCGACAGAGATAATGGACTCGATCGGAGGGGGCGTCACGAACGACACATCGGGGGCAATCATGGCAATCGGCTCCGTCGGAAGCATCTCAATGAATGGCGCGGTGACCCCGGCCTCGGGCGCAGCGAACTCCTGGAGTCCGCTCGGAACAGAGACTTCCGCCGGGATCGCCGGGGCGGAAGCCTCGTCGGTGCGCAGGAGCGGGTTGCCGCAGGAGACCTGGATGACCGGCACGCCGTCGGCGTTCACCAGGACCCGCGTGCCCTTCCTTAGGAGGAGCCGCCGAGAGGTGATTTCGCCCGTGTCTGCCGGCACGTTAAAGACCAGGAAATAGGTGGCTTCCTTTAGCCGGGTCTGCCGAAGCCCCCGCAACATCGCGAGGATCTCGTCGGGGGTCATCTGAAAGTGGCGGACAAACCGGTCCATCACGACCGGCTCTGTCTGAACCTGACGAATGAACTCCGCGACGTTCTTCGCCGGACGAACCAAAAATGCGTTGGGCGGCAACTGCGCCCAAGACGCGCATAGCGACGCGACCAACACCAGACAGACGGCCGTTCCACGTTTCATTGACACCACACTCCAGTATACAAAGGACGGTTATTTGACACCTCGAAGGAGCCGCGATGTTCCCTCGAACCGAACTTTCCTGGAAGACGGCGAGGCAAACGGCGTGCCAATCTGGCTTATTCCTGGCCTTCGCTGCGGGATGCGCGCAACGACTCGACCCGCTCGATGAGATCAAGGGCATCTTTCGCCGCGGCCTGCTCGGCTTCCTTCTTGCTCCTCCCGCGGCCGACACCCATGACCTCATGGTCCAGCACGACCTCCATTCGGAAGGTCTTCTCGTGAGCGTCGCCACGCTCAGAAACTACACGGTAATTCGGCGTGCTCCGCCACCTGGCCTGCGCCACCTCCTGCAAGCGGGACTTATAGTCTCCGGTGCCGATCTCCCCTCGGGCCACCTGTTCAAGATACGGGTGCAGGTGCTCGAGGACGAACCAGCGCGCCACGGCCAAGCCCTGCTCGATGTAGATCGCGCCGATTACAGACTCAAACACGTCCGAGAGGACCGACGGCCGCGCTCCTCCGCCCGTCGCCGCCTCCGTTGGGGATAGTTCCACGTACGCCTGAAGTCCGATCCGCTCGGCAGCCTCGGCGAGGGGCGCCTCCTGCACGATCGTTGCCTTCGCCTTGCTGAGCGTTCCCTGGTCCCAGTGCGGAAACCGCTCGAACAGGTATTCCGCGATGACCATTCCAAGCACGGAGTCTCCGAAGAACTCCAGACGCTCATACGAATCCGCCACCGCGTTGTCGGTGGCCGAGCAATGGCGCAGCGCCAATCGCAGAAGCGCCTTGTCCCGAATGGGCAGACCCAACTTCTCTAACTCAGGGATCGCACTCCCTCCGATAAACGCCGAAGACCCTCGGCGATCTCATCGCGGCCCATCGCGTACGTGAGCCGCAGATGGCCTGCCCCACTGAACGCCGATCCCGGCACGCAGGCCACTTTGTGCTCTTCCAGCAGAAAGATAGCCAGTTCCGCATCGTCTCCGACCCTGCCGCCGATCACCGAACTGAGGTCCGGAAACGCATAAAACGCGCCCTTCGGACGATAGCAATTGAGGCCAGGGATTTTTGCCAGTTCTTCGAGCATGAACCGTCTCCGTTTGTCAAACTCTCCGACCATATTCTGAGCGATATCGGACGGCATTTCAAGGGCGCACAAGGCCGCCTTCTGCGAAACGCTGCTCGCGTTGCTCGTGACCTGGTCTTGGATCGTAGATATTGCGCGCGCAATTTCCGGCGATGAGGCCGACCACCCGATACGCCATCCCGTCATCGCAAACGATTTGCTGACGCCGCCGACTGTGATCGTCCGATCCGCTATCTCCCGGCCGAGAGAGGCAACGCTCACATGTTTCTCGCCGTCGTAAACATGCTGTTCGTAAATCTCATCGCTTATGACATATAGTTCGTGTCGGAGCGCAAGCGCCGCGATCTCTTTCATCGTGCTGCGCGGAAACACCGCTCCTGTCGGATTGCAGGGAGAGTTTACTATGATGGCCGCCGTTCGGCCGGTGACCGCCTCGCGCAACTGGTCCATCGTCGGAACGTACTCATTGGATGCGCCAGTACGCACGGCGATCGGTGTGCCGCCCGCAAGAAGTATCTGCTCCCTGTACGTCGGCCAACAAGGCACAATCATTATCACCTCGTCGCCGGGATTGCAAACGGCCATCAGCGCGTTGAAAACCGCATGCTTTGCGCCGCATGAAACGATGACCTGGTTCGGGTCCACAGAGACCCCGTTCTCGCGTTTGAGTTTCCTTGCGACCGCCGCGCGCAGTTCCGGCATTCCGGCGCCGGCGGTGTAACGCGTGAATCCATCTCGGATCGCCTGAATCGCGGCCTCTCGAACAGGCTCCGGCGTGGCGAAGTCCGGTTCGCCTGCGGCGAAACTGACGACATCGGCTCCCTGTGCGCGCAACTCCTGCACCTTCGCCATCAGGGCCAGGGTGGGGGAAGGGGCAAGTCCCTTAATGCGATCGGCGGGCATCGTACGGCTCATTATACGCGCTGGTTCATAATGGGCCGTGCCTCAGGGCTCCCGGGCAATCCCGCTATGGCTGCTGCTCACCGCGGCCGTTGTGCTGGCGTTTCTGGTACACGTAGGCGTTGGGAGTGAGTTCTGGTACTCCCCGGCCAAGATCCTGACCGTCATATTCGCCGGTCCGCCTCGGATGGACGACGTCAGCGGTGCTTTTCCGGACCAACTAATCATCTGGAACCTGCGTTTGCCCCGTGCCTGCGCGGCGGCCCTGGTCGGAGCGAATCTGGGTTCGGTCGGAGCCGCGTTTCAGGCGCTGTTTCGCAATCCCCTCGCGGACCCTTATGTCGTAGGCATCAGCAGCGGGGCCGCCGTGGGCGGCGTCATCGCTTCCATGCTTGGCATCTGGGCGATAGCAGGCGGCTTCGCGGGGATCGGGCTGGCGTTCCTCACGGCCTTGGCCAGCCTCGGCCTCGTGGTCGCCATCGCGCGCGCGCAGGGCGTGCTGGCGCTGAGCACGCTGCTGATGGCCGGGGTTGCCGTCGGCTCGTTCCTCTGGGCGCTGATTACGTTCCTGCTGGTCAGCTCGGGACAGGACGCCGGCCGCGTGCTGTTTTGGCTACTGGGGAGTCTCGTTTCTATTGACTGGCCCCGCGTCGGGACGCTTGCATTATTCGGTGCGGTCGGTTTCGCGTTTCTCGCCGGCCGGTCCCGTGCGCTCACGGTCTTCGCGGTGGGCGAGGAGTCGGCCGCTCGTCTCGGCGTCTCCACCGAAGCGGTCAAGTGGACGGTTCTGCTCGCGGGTTCCGGGATGGCAGCCGCCGCCGTCGCTTCGGTCGGCATCATCGGCTTCGTCGGGTTGTTCGTGCCGCACATCTGCCGGCGGCTGACGGGACCGGACATGAAGCGCCTGTTGCCTGCCTCGGCGCTAATGGGCGCGGTCGGCCTCCTGATTGCGGACCTCCTCGCTCAGCGGGCGATACCCGACCGGGAGATAAACGTAGGGATCGTCACCGCCCTCATCGGCGCGCCGTTTTTGGTGGCGCTCCTCCGGCGGAAGGGATGAAACCTCGCCGAAAGTACGCTTTGCCGGCCGAGGCGGACCGGCGGCTTAGGGCGCGGTGGGCAAAAGGCTGGCTGTCCGTGGGCTGCGGATTCCCGGTCATCGCCCTCGTTGCGGTGCTGGGCCGGGGTTTTGTTTCCGAGCCGATGAAATGGGCCGTTGACATCGCCAGCGTCGGTCTGATGCTGTTCATGATACAAAGATTCAGCGCCGACATGGCAAAGGAGAGATTGGAGATCGGCCGGAAAGCCGTGGCGGACAGAAGATTCGAGGAGGCATTTGCGGCGCTCGAACCGTTCACGCGCTTGGGCAACAGGAGTTTCGACGGCACCGGCGAGGGACACTACCTTCTTTGGCGGGCCGCCTCGGAAGTGGGTGAGGATGACCTGGCCGCGCATTGCCTCAGGTTTTTGGCTCGAAACCGCCGCGGCGAGTGGGCCGACCGCGCTCGAAAGAAACTAAAAAGGGCGAAAAGGGGCGGTTCATAGCGCCCGGTATACTGCGCATCATGAACGCGGTGACGCGGGTCTCCCTTCCCGGCATCAAACCGTTTCGCTCCGGCAAAGTGCGCGAAATGTTCGACCTCGGGGATCGCATTCTGATGGTGGCGACGGACCGTATCAGCGCCTTCGACGTCGTCCTTCCCATCGGCATTCCCGACAGAGGAATGGTGCTGAACCAACTGAGCGCCTTCTGGTTTGAAAGACTTGTCTCCATCGTTCAGCATCATATGATCTCGATGGATGACAGTGAAGTGAGAAACGCCCTCGGCGGCGCTTACGACACCGAGCAGCTTCGGGGCCGAAGCATGATCGTACAGAAATGCGAGCCGATTCTCCTGGAGTGCGTCGCGCGTGGCTATATCGAAGGCTCCCTTTACAAAGAGTATATGGAGGCGGGGGGATTCGAAAGCGGGGTCACGCTGCATGGCATATCCTTGGCGAAAGGCCTACAGAGGGGTGGCAGGCTGCCCAACACAATCTTCACGCCCGCAACCAAGGCGCAAGAGGGGCACGACGAGAACATAGACATGACCGAGGCCGGCAAGATCGTCGGTGAAGACCTCGCAGGGCAACTGATGCGCACCACGATAGAACTGTACAACGCCGCGTCGGAGCTGTGCGGCGACGCGGGAATAATCCTGGCGGATACCAAGTTCGAGTTCGGCCGCTGCAACGGAGATGTGATTCTGATTGATGAATCCCTAACCCCCGACAGTTCCCGCTTCTGGCCGGCGGACGAATACGAGCCCGGCCGCGCTCAAAAGAGTTTCGATAAGCAGTTCATTCGCGACTACCTCGAAGAGAGCGATTGGGACAAGACCCCCCCCGCGCCTCAACTTCCGGAGAGCGTCGTCAGAGAAACGCGGGCGCGTTATATTGAAATATTTCGCCGATTGACCGGACAAGACCCGGTCTTATGACCCTCTTTCTACGGGCTGTGTCAGGAACTCAAACTCGATCCGAGCCTCAAACGCGCGCGGCCACGGCAGCGTCACCCTGATTTCGTTCAGTCCGTAAATCCAATACTGCTCTTCGCCCGCCACGAACGTAGAGTTCATGAAGACCTCGTCGAAGTATTTTTCAAGCAGACTTATGGTGTTGCGCGAGACCCAGTCCTCAAGGCGTCCCAGCGCGGCGCCGTGCGCCTCCTCCCGAGACGCGTGCGGGTCCGAGTCCACGAGGCGATAAGCCTCCGGACGGACGAATCGGTGATAACCGTAGTCGTTTACGAAGCGATGTAAAAGAAACTGTCTCTGCGCCGTTTCACGCGCAACCGCGTCGCCCTTCGCGCGCGTCGCCAACAAGTATAGGTTCGCCTGGGGAATTGTGGTCCCCAACGTGTTCGCCGCCGTGTTCCAACCCGCATACGCCAGCAGTCGCGGCGCTCGATCCGGCTTCCAGAGCGCTTCTATCAGCCGCGCGTCGCCGGCGCCGCTCTTAATGTTGATATCCGCGACGGCAACTCGCCCGCCGTCCTGCAGCGCGGACAAAAGGGTTTCAGTAAACTTCTCGAAAGCCGGGCCGTCCGTCTGCGGCGCGTTTACGTAAAGAACGTAATCGGCTTGTTGCCGGTTCGAGGTCGGGCGGGCGCCGCTCGCGATTATCTGGTCCCGGATTGAGATCGAAAGCGGCTGCGACTCAAAGTTCGCTCGGCGGCTCGCAGATTTCTCATCGGAAAGGTGCACAAACACATGCGGCGTCCAATCCCTGCTGCGCAGGAGCGCGCGGCTCACAAGCATGTTCGCGCATTGGTCCACCCCGCCGCAAATGTAGACCAGGCCCGCGATGCCCCGGTCGCGTACATAGCCTCGGAGTTCCTGGGTCTCCGGGTAGTGCGGTCCATACTTCTGCGCGTCGTCAGCGCCGATTATCAGATAGGTGATGACGCGTTCGTCCACCAGCCTGATCAGCGCCTTGTGGACCGCCATATTCCGCTTGCGGGCCAAGCGATAGCGGCTCAACTCCTTCGACGGAACCCGGCCCTTCAGCCGGCGGACCTCGCCGAGCAGCCGCCGTTCGCCGGTTCGATCATATTTCTCTTGCAGCTCCACGTAGCGGGCGAGGTTAAGGCGCCAGGACCGGGTTCTCGCAGTCGCCGTCGGCGCCGTGCGCATCAGCGCGCTGAAGACGTAGATGGGCATGTCCGGGTGCTTTGCGCGCAACTCCCGGAGCGTGTCCAGACGCTTTATGGCGGTGGTCTCGGAAACCGCTGCGACGCGGGAGGCGATGAGGCCGCCGTAGGCCAGCATGTCCGCGCTCACCACCACGGCGGCCACACCCTCGTAGTCGCGCGACTCCAGCCAGGACGCTATCTCGGTGGCCTGCCCCTGCTCGGTGAATCTGCCCAGAAGGTCCGTGGACGGAATCTGCACTTCCACCGCCGCAATCCGTGCCAGCATTCGCGGAAAATCGGTGGACGACGGCCTGGAATCGAGAGGGACGACCAGGATGCGCTCGGCCGAGGCGCCAAGAAACGCCACAGCGAGAACGAAAGCCGCGCATGCCCGGAGCATTGCCACCACAATATACCGAAGCCGGCCGCGCCGGAAATGCGCGGACTGCCCTCCCGGCCGATTTTTCACAGAAAAAAGTCCGCCCTCGCCACGCAGATTCGGGGCATCATAGCAGGCAACCGTGCCAATCGAGATCGGCGACAAGTTACCGCTGCTGATGGTCACCTTGGCTACAGCCCTGGCGGTTGTGCCCGTCGTCATCTTTTTCGTCCACTGTATGATTGACGGCGAACTCGGGGTCGTGGCCGGCCTCTGCGCCATCGGAGTCGCACTCCTGCTCCTGGCCGTCTCGATCTTGGCGCCGCACCCGATCATTCCGGCGATCGTTCTGATAACCATCATCGCCTCAATCGTCATGTTTCCGTTCGCCCGCTCGGAACTCGACAAGCGGGAGCACAAAGTATTAGACACCGCGCAACTGGAAAAGGCTCACCGGGAGTTCGCCCAGCGGCCGGATAACGTGTACTCCCGCTTCGCCATCGCCAAGCATCTTTACGACCACGGACTCGCCGGGCACGCCATCGCGATAGCCGAGGAGGCCGGAAGCTCGCTGTCGCGTGAGGTGGACCCCGTGAGGAACGCTTCCCAGCGCGACCTGTTCGACCGCGAACTGGATCGGGTCGAACTGATGCCGAACACTGACATCGTCGACGCGCAGGTAGAAGACGAGCGCCAGCGCAATTACGATGCCGGGCAGCGCGAAAGCGAGATAGGTAACCCGCTCCAACACGCGGCTTATTAAGCTGGGATAACGGATATAAACCACCGCGACCGGTAGCGCGGCTAGTACAGTACCTCCCGCTGCCAGCGCCGATCCGAGGATCGAATTTTGCATCGGGAGCCATAAACTCCTGATTTGCTCGCCTGCCTGCATCCCGCGAGTTAACCAGTATCCCAAGATGCTAGCTGGCATTATCACGGCCATCAATACCACCCCGCTACAAAAAATCAGCGCCGGCCAGCGCCATCTCCCCAGTGGGATTA
>JADFGT010000082.1 GCA_022567555.1 Armatimonadota bacterium
GCAAGGCAAATAGAGTTCGTTGGGACGCGAAGCGGGGCCCGGACGTGAGCGCCGGGCCCCGCTCGTGAATGGCGCTGCCGAGACTCCCTGAGTTCGCGTGGGCAATTTGCCCGCTTGACCCACAGGTATAGTTGCACTTCGACGGCCTGCGCGAATCTTGGCGCGGGCCCACGTGTGTGGGACCTAACCAGTTCCGTGGCGTCGGTCCCAGAAAAACGCGAAAAACGGAGGAGAGGAATGAAGCAGGGACTTTGTGCGTCTGTCGGAATCCGGGGTGGAGCCGCCATTCTCCATTCTATGCGAAAGGCAGTCGCCCCGGCGGCGGCCTGTGTCGCGCTGGTGGGATTGCCGCTGCTGGGAGCGACCGGGAATTGGGTTGGCGGCCGGCAAGATGTTGATCTGAACGGCTCATGGAAGTTCAGCACGTCGAATTCGAAACTCGTGTTGTTCCAAAACGGCGAGACTCTCAAGGGTTATTTTGAGAGCAGCGACGGGAGTCTGTATTGGCTTGTAGAGGGCAGCGTGAATTCGGAGGGTGTGGTTTCGCTTGTGCGCTACATACCAGTTACCGAGTGGGACCACGTGCCGGAGCCTGCACTTTCCGAAGCGATCGCGCTCTACGGGGCGACGAGACCCGGTTTCCTTAAGGGCGCGGTCCGGCTTACATACGATGCCGACAAGGAGGAACTCAACGGTTATTACGTTCGCCTGAATGCAAGTTGGCACTCGGACACAAAAAAACTAGTGGAGGTTGAAGAGGTAAAGACCGACTTGAAAGTGAAAAGAATCTCGAACTTGCCTGACTTGACCGTGTGGGAGGCGAAGGCGGAAGCGCAGAAGATTGCAGACTCGACTGCAAAATACCAGAGGTGGGACCTCAAGGTACGCATCGCAAACGACACCGGCAGGAAGGCAAATGGCCCGTTCAAGGTTACGTTGGAGGCCGGAGTCGTTGCCTCGGGAAGCAGCGAGCCGACTTTCACCGCAATAGGCGATGCCGAGCAGGTGGACGAACTTGAGGGACGAAGGTCTGCGCCGGTTGAGTGGAAGATCACGAATGCCACGGTGGCGGAACTCGCCTCGCCTCCAACAGGCGTCATTCGTTTGCCCGCCAATACCGAGTATCTCCGGATTGTTGCGGACAGCGGCAACAGCGTCGCTGAATCAGTGGAGAGGAACAATACACGAAGGCTCGTGAAACTGTCTCACGAAGGCTGCCCGGATATTTGGGTGCCGCTTCCGGAATTCGGCGAAGAAGAATCGGCGCGCTTCAACCCAAATTACGAAGAAATGTTGAAAGAGATGGGCAACTCGCCCGAAGCGGTCCTGTGCAGAATCAAGATGGAAGCGGAGCGCAGGGCAAAGCTGGACCCTGGGACCATCCGCGGAACGAACTTCCTGCAGGTCCTCAAGACGAAGTTTCTGAAGGATTACCTGGCGAACCCGACTGTCGCGAACGGGAAGAAGGCGGCGGCGGAATTGGGCGACTCGCATGAGTTCGGCAACTGGCTGCGAGACGCCTATCTCTATGTGCCGAAGGGCATGCGTGACCGGTATCCTGCGAGCGGCGGCTCCGCTCTTCCGGAATGGCTTTATCCCGCCACGGAGTTTGCGAACGCGCTCGGTTCGAACAATTACGAGCATATTCCGCTCATTGACGGCCCGTTTCTGGTCGGACCAGAAAGCCGGGTCGGCGGCTCATATGACGACGACGTCAAACAGGGCGGCGGCAACTGGACGAACGTTATGCACTGGGCCACCGGCATCAAGTACGGAAATCTGCCGAAGAACGCCATGAGGGAACTGTTCATCGGTTACGAGGTCTGGCACCTCGAAGGATGGGACACGCTGGCTGAAGACCCGATCAACGATCTGATCGGCGAAGAGGCGGGCCGAATGCTCGGGGCTCGGCTGATGGCCGGAGGCATCAGGTCGGCCTCGGACTTGGAGCGGAAATTGGACGCTGACTTTCTGGAAGCGCGGGCGTGGGTCGGCGCGATGATCAAATTGAAGCAGAAGAAGTATGACGAGTTGATTATCCAGAGCGACGTCCCCGGCGCGGACAGTTGGTGGACGGGGGATATGTGGATAGTTGCGCCGTGGAAAGAGCAGACTGTCCGGAAGCGGATCGCGAGCGGTCAGTCGGCGGATACTGTGTTCAAGAGCGAAATGGTACAGAGGATTGTGGGCATCTACACGCTGATCTACGAGTCTGAAGAGTGGGAGCGGCGCACGGGCAAGTCAGTAGGTCTGACGGACGTTATGAAGAAGGTCGTCAACGGACTCTACGACACGCAGTTTAAGAATGCCCCGAAGGCCTGGGGATCGAAGTGGAACTGGAAGCCGTGATTAAGTCGGTAATTTGAACGGCCGGCCGTTTTGAAGGTTGGCAGAGGCGGGATTTCCGCTATGATGCGGTCATGGGCCGGATGACTTGCTTGGCAATCGCGTTAATTCTCCTGGGTTGTGCGGCGGCCCAGGTTCCCACGCCGGACACGCTTGAGGAGTTGTTGGCGCGCGCGAAGGCACAGGGCCTTGTAACGAGTGTCGAGGAGCTCGCGGCGGGCATCAAGCAGTCGGACCGGGACAGTTCGCGGCTTTATGCGGCCGCTGCTTCAGCTTCTGAGACTGGTTTTTCTGAGGAACTCTCCTTGTTGGGGGAGTTTCTGAACGGCACGGCCACGCTTGAGGATGCCGAGAAGGCCCTCGCCCGTATGGCTGACTGGGCGAAGAAGTTGGAAGTTGCCGCCGCGATGCCCGATTACGCGCCCGTTCGGGACTGGCGGAGGCCGCTTGACATAACGGTGCCGGAAGTGACGGCGATAAGAGACGCGGGGCGTCTGTTCTCCGCGCGAGCTGTAGTCCGGGCCGAAAAGGGCAACGAAGAGGGCGCGTTCGCAGACTTGGCGTTCGTCGCGAATGCGATCCGGCACGTCGGCCAGGAGCGGTTCCTAATCGGTAAGTTGTTGCAGAGGAGTGTATTGCGCAAATGGAGTTCGGCTATGCAGCGGCTGGCCTCCGAGTTCTCGTCGGACACAGATGCGCTGAAGCGGTTGTCCGACGCGGCCGCAAGCGTTCGAGAGCCGAATTTCAAAGAAGGGATTGGTTTCGAGATCGCGTTGTACCGCCGTGTCCTTCAGCAGGTCAGGAGCGGGGACGTGAGCGCGAGCGAACTTGCCACCGCCGGAGGCGGGCAGCCGGGAGAAAGGAACGAGGCGCTTGACATACTGTTCAGGGCCGCAGCCGACGAGGCGGAACTGATCGTGGTCGGGTATTTGGTCAGTATCGCCGAGGCGTGGGGAGACGCGGAGCGCATCAGCAAACTCTCGCAGGAATCCTATCGCAGGCTGCAGGAGCACGAAGGGGACCCGGCCGTCGTGCTCGCGACGGTGCTTGTGCCTACGCTTCCCTCGTACCATGGGTCGTGGCTGGACGCCGTTGCCACGTTTCGCGCGGCGAGAATCGGAACGGCCGCCGCCCATTTGCGCGCGAAAACCGGGAAGTGGCCGTCCCTTTCGGAGGCAGCGAAGGAGGCCGGGGTTTCGCCTGACGATCCGTTCAGGTCCGGCAACCTCGCGTACATGCCGTCCGCCGTATCCCTTCTTATCTACAGTGTCGGACCCAACGGCAAGGATGACGGCGGCGTCAAGCGGACGCGCGAGAACCGCCCGAACTACGACGTTGCCATGTTCTGGGTGATCTTGCGCTCGGGCGACCATGACGCAACAACAGCCTCCGGGCGGTGACGCAACCGGCGCGGCGAGCGGCCCTGACGATCCTGCCGCCATCGTGATGTAGGTCGAAAAAGGCAGACGGGTTGCCGAAGAACAGATGCAGCAATCGAGTTCCCCCGATCATGCCGAGATAAGGCAGCGCACCCGGCCGATCGCAAGGCGCTTTCTGTTCGTGTTCTTATCGTTCGCCGCTTTGTTGCTCGTCGCATTGCTATCCCCTCTGGACGAGGTTCTCGTTCGCGCCTCTTACGCAATTCCGGTTTGGCTCGCTTTGCTCCTGATTCTCGCGATCTCCCTCTGGCGCAGCGGGAGCGGTCCCTTGGCGAAGGCGCTATTCATGGCAGGCGTCGCTATTGTGATCGGCGGGGCGGCTTTTGATATGATCGTCACGGTGATCAAAACACCGACGCTTGAACGCGAGGCCAATCCGATTGCGCGCGCGCTGCTCGACGGAGGGCACTCGTTGGCTTTCGTATATGTTTACTCGCTTGTGGCCCAGGCGCTGGGCGTTCTGATCCAACTGTTCTTGTGGGCCGCGTTCCTGCGCCACTGGAAGACTGTCGTCTTTATGGCGAATGCCTCTTCGCCGCGATCAGGGCTGGACTTTGCGAAGGCTGTGACCGGCGGAGCGCGCTTGTCATGGCGGCAGTACATCATCCCTCTCAAGTTCTCCGAATTGCCTGAGGCCTATTCGTTTACGATTGCCTTAGCGTTCTTTCTGCCCGGCATTAGCCTGTACCGCTGGTATCTTGGATTGGTGTGGCTGGGCGCGGTTCCACACGCTTCCACAGGACCGATGGTCGGGCTCTGCCTCTTTCTGTTCGGGGGCTACGTGACTTGGCTCTTTACGCTGTACCGGCCGCAGTGAGCATCAACTGGATGCCGCGGGCAGCCATTCGAGGGCCGACACCTCGTCCCCGGGGTCTGCCACTTCGAGGATCGGGGTGTCCGCCTGCCCGACAGGAGTGTCGGACCTACCGGGGATGTAAACTGGCGTCGTGGCTCGCATATACACGCGAACAGGCGACGAAGGGGAGACCGGTCTCATAGGCGGCCGGCGGGTCGGCAAGGATGACCCACGGGTGCGGGCGATCGGGGAGGCGGACGAGGCGAACGCGGCGATCGGCGCTGCGCGGGCGGCGTGCGCGGACGCCGATCTGGACGGGGTTCTGGAGGCGATTCAGAACGACCTGTTCGTTTTGGGCGCCGGACTCGCCGCCCACGGGGGCGACGGGATGGGAATCACCGAGCAGGAGACCGTGCGCCTCGAGGAGACGATCGACCGGCTGGAAGTGGAACTTGAGCCGCTCAGGCGGTTCATCCTGCCCGGCGGCTGCCCCTTAGCGGCTCAGCTGCACCTGGCTCGCGCCGTGTGCCGGAGGGCCGAGCGGGCGGTGGTCGCCCTGGCGGCGCGTGAGAACGTGGGCTCCCAGGCGGTAACCTATCTGAACCGGCTCTCGGACCTCCTGTTCGTTCTGGCCCGAACCGCGAACCGGCGGGCACACGTCGAAGAGGTGACATGGAGAGCGGAGGCTGAAAAATGATCGCACTTCTCGCAGCGACCACTATGATTGGGGCGGCACCCGTCCAGGCGCCGAGCGGCGGGAAGATATTCTCGCAGATGCTGGCTCGGTACCACCAGGCGAACAGCATTCTTGGAACCGTCGAGTTCGTGCAATCGGCAGTTGGTCCGGGACTGAACACAAAGACGACGACGCTGACGACCGTGCAGATGAAGAAACCGAACCTGTTTTATATCGAGCAGTTGCGTGACAGGGGGGAGGACACTCACTTCGTGGCGGTTTGCGACGGCAAACAGATGGCGTACACTTCGCCTAAGAAGTGGCTGATCATGGGTGAGCGACAGAAGTACGTGTACGAACCGGCGCCGGCCGAAATCAACGGGGGGCTTGACGCATTCTGCACGATCATATTGGACAGGTCGCTGCCGGTTGGTCTCGCGCTCTACAACCGGTTCGAGGTGAATCAGTTCGTAAAGCGAGTGAAAAGAGTTCGTATCGTCGGGGAGACTGCTGTTGACGGTGTGCCGGCATGGCGTCTACGGGCAGATTATATTTACACGGTCGCGAACCCACGGACGCGGCTGCCGGAGATTGTGGTCGCGGCGTATATCACTATCAGCAAGGAGTATGATTTGCTGGGTGTTTCTTGGGAGCAGATTATGGTCGCCGACAAGAAGCAGCACAAGGTCACGACCGTGTGGAAAGTGCGTCTGCAAGTGGACGTTCCCGTGGATCAGAAACTGTTCGTCGTTCCCAGGGGATGATTTGATACTTCCCGGCGACTTTGACGGCGGGGCCGGTTCGTCCGGAAACCTCCAATCCGTGCCCGGCCATCCGTGAGCCTGCTCGGCAAAAATGCGAGTGTCTGCGGTGTCATGGGGTCTTCGGGGCAGACAGGCATTCACGCTTGCCACAGATTTTGAAGCATAATGCCTCTATGCCAGAAGCGAAGGCCGCCTGCGCGGCGCCCTCCGGCGGCCAGTTCCTGCTGGCCGCTCCGACCTCTATCTTTACCCCCGAGCAGTTCGATTTCGAAGCAAACCTGATGATCGATGCGGCGCGGCAGTTCATGCGCGGCGAGGTGATGCCGGTGTTGGAGCGCCTGGACAAGCTGGAGGAGGGCCTGATGCCCGCGCTCGTGCGGAAGGCGTGCGAATTGGGCTTCGGCGGCCCTGAAACGCCGGTCGAATATGGAGGACTTGGCCTGGCGAAGTCCTTGGGTACGCGCCTCCTTGAAATGCTGAGTCTGGACGGCGCCTTCAGCACCACATTCGGCGTGCAGATGGGCATCGCCCAACTGCCGATTTCACTGTTCGGCACGAAAGAGCAGAAGAAAAAGTATCTGCCGCTGCTCACGTCCGGCGAATGGATGGGCGCCTACGCCCTGAGTGAACCGGACAGCGGCTCCGACGCGCTGAGCATTTCCACGCGCGCTGTGCTTTCAGATGATGGGCGCGAATACCGGCTGACCGGTACCAAGATGTGGACCTCCAACGCCAAGTGGGCCAAACTGTTCACCGTCTTCGCCAAAGTTAACCGCGAGCAGTTCACCGCGTTTCTGGTGGAGCGGGGGAACCCGGGCGTCTCCATTGGAAGAGAGGAGCGCAAGTTGGGACAAAAGGGAAGTTCGACGGCCCGGCTCATCCTCGACGACGCGCAAGTGCCTGCTTCCAACCTGCTGCACAGGGAAGGCGAGGGGCATTGGGTGGCCTTCAACACGCTGAACTTGGGCCGGTTCAAGTTGGCGGCGGGCGCTCTTGGACAGGCGCGTGAAGCGATTCATCAGGCCGCGAAGTATGCCAAGGATCGAAAACAGTTCGGCCGGCCCATTGCCGATTTCGGCTTGATACGCGACAAATTCGCCCGAATGGCGGGCTGGTTTTTCGCCTCGGAAAGCATGCTCTACCGCACTGGGGGCCTGATTGACGCCGCGTTCGCAAAAGTGGACCCTGAGGCCCACGACCTTCCTGAGCAGAACCGTAAAGCGTCAGAGGAGTATCAGATTGAGTGCTCAATGGGCAAAGTGCTGGCGACCGAGACGCTGGCGCTCTGCACGGATGAGGCGCTGCAGATCCACGGTGGCTATGGCTATACGGAGGAGTTCCCGGTGGCACGGCTGTGGCGCGATGCGCGGGTGACGCGCATTTACGAGGGGACGAACGAAATCAACCGGCTGTTGATATTCAGCCGCGTGCTTCGGCGGGGCCTGGTCGAGCGCTTGTTGGACGCCGAGCCGACGTGCCCGGCGCACGGGTATCTGGTTCAGGCCGCGCGGGCCGCCATGGCCTGCGCGCAACGCGACCGCCCCGACAGCCAGCAGGTAACAGCCGCGCTTGGCGACCTGGCGATTACCGTCTATGCCCAGCAGGCTGCTGCCGCCCGGGCGCGGCAGATGCGGCACGCCGGTCACGCATTCGCCGATTTTGCCGAGGCGGCGGCCGCATTCTTTGAAGTGCATTCCACCGTCTGGGCGGCCGGGCGCGCGTCCGAAGCGATGTCGCGTTGCGGCGTCTCGCAGCCAATCTCGGTGGCCGGAGACGGTTACGCCTACGGCGAGACGCTGGCCGAGGCCGTCTTGGAGTCAGACGGTTACCCGCTCGGTTAGGAGGCCGCTGCGGTGATACCGGTGTCCACGGCCGGTGAGCAACAGTCGGATTTGGCCAGGTTCTTGCGGCATGAACGGTCGTGGTCTTCACCAAGCCGCCGCTTCCGGTCGCGCTGTTGGTGCTGGTCGGTCTTGCCGACCTGGTAACGACGGTGGCGCTCTACTCCGCCGGCCTGGTGGTGGAGTTGAACCCGCTGATGCGCCCGTTGCTGGACAGGAGCCCGGCTCTGTTCACGGTGGTGAAACTGGCGACTTTAGCGGCCGTATTCGTAGCCCTTCAGTGGCATCGCCCCAAGGATGAGCGGTTTGTCCGCAAGGCCGCCGCATATGGAACGGCAGCGTATGTTGGGCTGTGGGCTGTGTGGGTCGGGTTGGCGGCGCTTCTCGGCTGAGAAGCGGCCATCGAGTGGAGTAAACTGCCGCCATGTTCCCCGGCGCGGTTCTCATGCTCCCCCCGCCGCTGTGGGAACAACTCGCCCAAGACCCTCCTCCCGTCATCCAGCAGCAGCGCGTTCGCTTTCAGTTAGGCGATGCGGTCCTGGAGGCGGACGAGATGACATGGGTCAAGAAGACAGGGGTTAGGCGATTCACCGGAAACGTCGCGGTCACATACGAGCGTACGCAGCTGACGGCGGACGAGGCGGAGGTGAACGACGAGACGCAGATTGCCGTGTTCCGGAAGGGCGTTTCGATCACTGACGAGTTCATCGGCACAATCTCGGCGGACCAGGTGGAGATTGATTTCGGCGAGTCGAGGGGGGGCTTGGCCAGCGGCATCCTGATCCAGGCGCACGAGGCGCGGTTCGAAGGCGACCTGTTGGAGGTGGAGCCGGGCGTATGGCGCCTGAAGGGGGTAAGGGCGACAACGTGTAGCCGGGACCATCCGGACTACGTTGTCGTTCTGCCGGACGTCGTGTTCAAACCGGGAAGGTATATCGCGGGACGGAACGCCTATCTGCAGTTGGGCAGGGGGTTTCGGATTCCGGTACCGTTCTTTCACATTGGGCTGAACCCGGACCAGACCGGGCTGCAGCCGCCCGCTCCAAGCGTCAACGAGAACTTCGAGGTCGGCTACCGTTGGCGAAACGTGTTCGCGCTGGGGCGGCAGGCGACCTTTCTATATGAGCAGTTGGCGGATCAGAATGCTGTTCCTTACGTCAATACGCAGTTTGCATACAGCACACGTGCGCGTCCGGAAGAGGACTTGGATCGCATGATAACCGTGAGAAACGAGGACCGGGAGCGATTTCAGAACGGGTTCCTGGACAATATCATCGTGCGCTCGATGGGCCAGGAGGAGTGGCGCTTAGGGCGGTCGAGTACTGTCTTCTTCGCAGGCAGAAGCACGAACATCTCGACCGTCGCCCGGCCCGGTTCACCTTCACGACTTGATCGCGAGTGGTACGGCGGCGTGGAGGTGTCGGGCAGATTGGCGAACTTACCCGCCCAGCTGCAGTTGCGCTACGGGTCGGTCCGCGAGCGGGAGTCGGCGACACGCTTCACCCGGACAGAAGCGTATGGGACGCTGCTGGTTCCTCATGTCGCGCTCTCCGATCAGTTCGCGCTGAGAATCAGAGCGGACGTGGGCAGTTTCTTCGGCGACGGTTCCGATTATGGGTGGGTGCGCCCGCAGTTCGGCGTCGTTTACAGGCCTGACGCCACCGTGCAGTTGTCGGCGGCTTACATCGCGTCCGCGACATGGGGAACGCCGTCATTCGACGCCGACCGCCTGTTCTCGATGCGCGCGGTTCATTTCCGAATGGATTTGGCGCTTCCAGCGACGGACCTTTCGATTCTCTTAAAATACGACTTCGACCGCGGGACTTGGTACGACATTGAGGTCAGTTTGGGCCAGGTCGCCCACTGCATACAGCCGTTCATCGCCTATCGCAAGTTTCCCGGCTCCGTGTCTTTCGGGTTCCAGGTGCGAGCCGACAACCTGTTCAACGCGCTGAAGCGGCGGAACATCGGCGGGGAGAGGTGAGGTGACAGGGGAGAACGTCAAATGGCAAACTTCAAACGAAACACTTCAAACGACAGACGCGGCCGAGCGTCTATTTGCGCCTGATTTCGGCCGCTAAGTCAGATTCGAACGCGGGGTATGGGAGTGTGAGTTCGCCCCGGTCGGTCCGCGCCTCACCTTCTGCGGCGGTATCGCCGGTGGCCGGGTATATCCACTCGTAAGAGTAGGTTCCGTCGCGTACACCGGTTGTCGTGGCGGTTCCGGCTTCCGCCGGTCCGTCCACTGCGGTCAGATAGACCGCGCCGCCGAAACGGTCCGCCATTCCCCAGCCGCGCACGAGGCCGCCGGCAATCACGGTCCTGGTCTCGAACCGGCGTTTCGCCCACTTGAAGCGGCCGGAGAACTCGGCGAAAGCCGGATAGACATCTTCAGCGCGCCACTTGGCGTTCGGGCCGGGCTCTGGAAGGATTGCGCCGCCCGCGGCCCCCCCCAGCATCGCCGAGTAGAGCGCGGAGCGCGCGCCGGCGGCGTCCTGTGGCGAACTGTCAAGGATAACGAGTATCGGCTTCTCTGTCTCCTCGCGGGCGGTTCTTATATCGTTCGCAATCAGCGAGGCTGTTCCGGCGGGCGTGCCTGCAAGCGATGACCGGACCGTTGCGAAACCGACTCGCTTCAGGCTCCAGATTTTCTCGTCAGAGAACGTCGTGCCGACGGGCAGTCCGAAGGCGTGTAGACCGTAGATTTCGTTGGCCATCTCGGTGACCCAGTAATCAGGGGCTTCCTGTGAGTGCCACAGTTCAAAGCCGAGCACGTTTGGGTGGTGGCCAATGCGTGAGATCAGATAGCGCAGGCGGCGTTTGTACAGGATACGGGCCTTTAGGCTAGTCCAGAACTCCTCAGGTCTGACGCACGGCCCGCCGTTCGCTCTGCTGTACGGGTTGGCGGCCCACCCGCCGCCTTCAGCTCCGGATGTGTCACTCAGTTCGCCGGTGACACCGAGCGCCAGCAGTATGTAGATTCCGTGGCGCCGGGCGGCTTCAATGACGAAGTCGAGTTTCCATGCGTTCTGCAGATTGTATTGGCCGAGACCTCGATAGCCGGGCAGGCGCGGGCTCCATTCGAGGCCTAGATTCTCCGGTGAGAGTCGCAGGTGGCAGAAGTTCACGCCCGCCTTTGCGAGGGCAGCGAGCCGCTCCTCAATCTCGAAGGTGCCGCGAAGCCCGGCGTAACTGAGTGACGGTCCGACAGGAAAGAACGGATTCTCGCCGATGCGGAAGTGGGAGGAGTCCTTCGGTACATTCACAAAATCGGGGCTTTCGCTTCCGCTGACTTTGATGCCGATCTTCGGGTGTTCGGTTTTGGACAGCGTGTCCGCTGCCCGGACGAAAACGCCGTACGAGCCGGTGTTCCAGGGGGCGAATCGGACTTTCCAAACGAGGGGCCCCGACGGTGTCAGCACCTCTTCGCGTCCGTTCAAAGAGCGTTCAAACGGCTGATAAAGGAATGCATGGACGATGGCGTAAGTGTTCCGGGCGCCGACGACAGTGGCGGTCACGTCTAACTCGCTCGGCCGGAACGGATTGGTCCACGTGCCGGAAAGTTCGAAGGTGATCTCCACAGGCTCGAACCGCTTAGGAGATTCAGGCGTGACTGAGAGATTCGTGATTTCGAGCGGACCCTCGCTTGCGAGCGGCACTTGAGGGGGGGCGTGCGGACCGGCAAGCGCGGCAATAACAAGGGCGGGGACAATCATAGCGGCTCTCCGAGGTACGCTTCTATAACCTTCGGATCCTTTTGGATCTTGTCCGGCGGACCGAAGGCGATCTCTGCGCCGTGGTCAAGCACCACGATCTTTTCGCATATGCCCATTACAACGCGCATATCGTGCTCTATCAGCAGGATAGTTTGCTTGAACTCGTCGCGCAGCCGCCGGATAAGCTGCATCAGGTCTTCGGTTTCAAGGGGGTTCATTCCCGCCGCGGGTTCGTCAAGGAGCAAGAGGGACGGCTGAGTGGCCATCGCGCGTGCGATTTCCAGCCGCCGCTGCAGGCCGTAGGCCAGGTCACCGCTGCGCACGTTTGCCACGTCTGCGAGGTCCAGCGTTTGCAGGAGCGACATTGCCCGCGCGACAAACAGGTCCGTTTCTTTCACTGCGCGCGGAAGGAGCGAGATAGCCTCGACGAGCGTAGACCTGTGGCGCAGAAAGGCACCGATGACAACGTTGTCGAGAACGGACAGCGCCGAGAACAGGCGGATGTTTTGGAACGTGCGCCCGATGCCGAGGGCGGTTACTCGGTGTGTTCGCAGGCCCACGATAGACCTTCCGTCAAACCGGATATCGCCGGACGTGGGCCTGTAGACGCCGGTGATCATGTTGAAGATCGTCGTTTTCCCGGCGCCGTTCGGCCCGATGAGCCCGAAGAGGTCGGACGGGTGCACTTCAAATGACACGTCGTTTACGGCGATGAGCCCGCCGAAACGTATTGTGAGCCGGTCCAAGGTTAGCAGGCTCATGTGGAAACCGCTGTCTCCTTCTGTTTGAGTCCGAGACACCTCTTGACGAAGTCCCAACTGAATTCGTGGTGGCCGAAGAGGCCTTGCGGCCGGCTGAGCATAACTATAACGAGCGCGAACGCGAATACCGCCATCCGCAGGTGTCCGGGGCTGTACTCAGTGTTCCGGAGTGAGGTTTCAATGAGCGGAATCTGATGTAAACCGGCGGCGATAGGCACCTTCAAGAGCGCTCCTGCGGCTGCCGCTGCGGCCAGCAGCCCGAAGCCGGGCATCCCTCGGCGGCCTGCCGTCGAAAGCAACAGTGCGGCCATT
>JADFGT010000158.1 GCA_022567555.1 Armatimonadota bacterium
ACACTCGGCTACAAACCTCATCGTAATGTTCGGCTCCGGGCCTATCGCGGTTAGGCTCGGCAGGTCCTCAGTCATCATTCCGGGCATGCTATTCGCGGCATTGGCGATGTTCGTCCTGTGGGGAGCGCAAAATCAGCTTGTGTTCCTGGGCGCAGCTTTCTTTAGCGGATTGGGATTCGGGCTGATTCAGCCGGGCATGCAGTCGCTAGTTATCGACAGAGTAAAGCCCAGCGAGCGTGGTGCGGCAGTGGCTACGCTTCAATCGGCGTGGGATATCGGAGGCTCAGGCGGCGCGCTCGCACTCGGACCTGTCGCAGGGGTAGTGGGCGCTGCGGCTACTTTTGGCATCGTCGGCGTAGGCGCACTTGCGGGCACAGCGGGCTTTATCGTCGGCATAGTGCGCAATCCGATTAGCAAACCGGCGGAGCAAATCGTTCGCACGTCAGAGGCGAATAACGACGATTAGCAGGCTATCACCGTCTTCTAGCTCCCTCTTTCTCCGACCGCTGGACTTTAGCCCACGTGTCCCGTAGCGACACAGTCCGATTGAAAACGAGCGCATCCGGTGACGAGTCTACCGAATCGGCGATGAAGTAGCCCTGTCGCTCGAACTGGTAGTTAACGTCGGGTGACGCGTTCGCGAGGCTCGGCTCAACTCGACAGCCTCGTAACACTTCTAACGAATTGGGGTTCAGATTCGCGGTGAAATCAGCGCCCTCTTCTACATCATAAGGGTTTTCTTTCGCGAAAAGATGATCGTACAAACGCACCTCAGCCTCAAGCGAATGTTCCGCCGAGACCCAGTGAAGCGTCGCTTTTACCTTGCGTCCGTCTGGCGCGGAGCCGCCGCGTGTTTCAGGGGCGTAGGTGCAGCGAAGCTCGACCACCTCGCCGGTCTGTTCGTCCTTCACCACGTCAACGCACTTGATGAAGTATGCGTAGCGCAAACGGACTTCGCGGCCCGGCGCAAGACGGAAGAACTTGCGCGGCGGGTCCTCCATGAAGTCGTCGCGCTCGATATAGAGCTCGCGCGAGAACGGCACGGCGCGCGTACCGGCCGAGGCGTCCTCCGGATTGTTGATCGCCTCCAGCTCCTCGGCGCCGTCCTCGGCGAAGTTCTCGATCACCACCTTGAGCGGGCGCAAAACCGCCATGCGGCGCCCGGCCGTCCGGTTCAGCAGCTCGCGGGTGCAGTGATCGAGCACCGCAGGCTCGACCAGGTTGTCGCTCTTGGCGACGCCGATGCGGTGCACGAAGTCGCGGATCGCCGCGGCCGGAACGCCGCGCCGCCGTAGCCCCGAGAGCGTCGGCATCCGTGGATCGTCCCAGCCCCGCACGCGGCCCTCCCGCACCAGCTGCGTGAGCTTGCGCTTCGACAGCACCGTGTGCGCCAGGTTGAGGCGCGCGAACTCGTACTGTCGCGGGCGGGTCGGTACGGGCAGGTTGTCGATGAGCCAGTCATAGAGCGGGCGGTGGTCCTCGAACTCGAGGGTGCACAGCGAATGGGTCACGCCCTCGATCGCGTCCGACTGGCCGTGGGCGAAGTCGTAGGTGGGATAGATGCACCATTGGTCGCCCGTGCGCGGGTGGCGCGCGTGCAGGATGCGGTAGATCACCGGGTCGCGCATGTTGATGTTGCCCGACGCCATGTCGATCCTGGCGCGCAGCGCCCGCGCGCCGTCGGGGAACTCGCCGGCGCGCATGCGGCGAAAGAGATCCAGGCTCTCGTCGGCGGGCCGGCCGCGATGCGGGCTGTCTCGGCCCGGCTCGGTCAACGTGCCGCGATGGGCGCGCATCTCCTCCTGCGAGAGGTCGTCGACGTAGGCCTTGCCGGCGCCGATCAGATGCTCGGCCCATTCATAAAGCTGCTCGAAATGATCGGAGGCGAAGTAGAGATGGTCGCCCCAATCGAAGCCGAGCCAGCGAACGTCCTCCTGGATGCTCTCGATGAACTCGTGCTCCTCCTTGGTGGGGTTGGTGTCGTCGAAGCGCAAGTGGCAACGGCCGCCGAACTCCTCGGCGCCAAGCAGCGCCGCCTAGGTCAGGGATCCGTTAGGATTGACCACAACGAACCCTGGACCTCGCAGCAATTTAAGGAATCCGGCAACCGAAGATTTCTTCATCAGGCCACCGGGAGAGCATGGTGGCGTCGCCGCTCACCTTAGCCCATGACATGCTCCGGCATCAGTAGAGTTTGTAACATCCGTACAGAATCGGGTGGCGAAACCGAGGGTTTCGTATCGAGGCCGAGATGTCGTCGATTACCTAGTCGCCTTTCATCACGAAGAACCTTGGGATCAAGCGTCGAGATCATGCCGTGCACCGGATCCGGCTTCACGACCCCATGACAAACATGCGGCTCGTATGGATACTCGGGACGGCACCAATGGAGAAAAGGTGAGTTCAACGCGGGTGGAGAAGCTGTGACCGCCAGCTACTTGGTAACCGGTAGCTCCGGTATGATCGGCGCCAAAGTAACCGAGGAGCTACTGGCCAACGGTCACAAGGTTACAGGTGTAGACAACCTAAACGATGCGTACGACCCGAAGCTAAAGCGATGGCGGCTGAGCCAGCTTGACGGGAAGCCTGGGTTTACCTTTTACCCGTTGGATATTTGCGACCGGGAAGCGCTTGGTTCCTTATTCAGCACGAATTTTGACGCCGTGATCAACTTGGCGGCGAGGGCCGGAGTTCGCCAGTCCGTCGTGAATCCTTGGGCTTATTTCGATACCAATGTGACAGGCACCCTGAACTTGCTGGAGCTATGCCGCGAGTTCGGAGTGAACAAGTTCGTACTAGCATCCACCTCCAGCCTATACGGCGCCGCCAACCCTCAACCTGTCCGGGAGGACGCAAATACTGATGCGCCCCTCTCCCCGTACGCAGCTTCGAAAAAGGCGGCGGAGACTTTAAGCTATACCTACCACCACCTATATGGCATCGACGTTTCCATACTCCGGTTCTTTACCGTCTACGGTCCGGCTGGGCGGCCCGATATGAGCCCATTCCGATTCGTCCAATGGATCACCGAAGGGCGGCCTGTGACGGTTTATGGCGACGGCACGCAGACCCGTGATTTCACCTACGTGGACGATATCGCCCGTGGGACGGTTGCCGCGCTCAAGCCATTGGGATACGAGGTGATAAACCTGGGTTCTGACCGGCCCATAGTTCTCATGGATCTCATCCACTTGGTGGAAGAGTTAGCCGGAAAGAAGGCCGATATCCAGCACCAGGCCCGTCATCCAACAGATGTACTCGCCACTTGGGCGGACATCGGCCAGGCAAAGCGGCTGCTGGACTGGCAGCC
>JADFGT010000015.1 GCA_022567555.1 Armatimonadota bacterium
GATAACGAACATCGTGGACGAGGATCTGGCGGCCGACGCGGTCGCGAAGGTCCGCGATTCGGCCAAGCAGGCAAAACGATGATGACAAAGACCAGCGTGTTTGCGGGGATTGTGGCGGCGGCATTTGCACTCTCGTGCGGGCCGTCGAACTCCGGTCCTGTGACCGGCGCCAAGACCCCAGTGATAGACAACGTTGCGGAAAGCGCACACGACCTGTTTCCGCTCACGGAGGGCAATGATTGGACGTACTCCTCGCAAAGGCGACAATCGTTCCCCGGCCGGCCATCGCAGACCGACGTGTCTGACCGGGTCCTCATGGTCACCAAGGTCACGGAAACGGGCCAGGGAACGGACGCCGAAATCGAAGTGACCGGCGAAGACGCCGCCGACACGTTGTTGCTTCTGTACCGAATCACGGACGACGGGATTTACCAGCTCGGGCATCGCCGCGGAGATGACAAGCTGATGTACAGCGAGCCTTTCCTCCTTCTGCCATGGCCTATCAAGGAAGGTGAGACTTTTTCCTGGGAAGGCAACGGTCCGCTGCTGGGCACCGGGGCGGTCGGACCGATGAAGACAACCGTTTTGGTCAGAGGATACATAGAGGTGGACACACACACGGACAGGTACAAAGCGTGCCGAGTCGAAGTTACCGAAACGTACACGTTCGACGACGTTGAATATAACACGGCGAAGGTGTTTTGGTTTGCGCCTCGCGTCGGCCTCGTCCGATACAATGAATCCGTCAGAGCAGACACAGGAGCGGCCCACGAAGCCCTGCTCGAACTCACGAGCCACACAATAAAATAGGTCGGAAAGAACACGCATGACGAGGCGACTGTTTGGCTGCATCGTAATCCTAACCTTCATTGCCGCCCTCGCGGGCTGCAACCGCGGCGGCGACGAGGCGATCGAGACGGCATTAAAAAAGGATGCCCTTCCCGTCAACTCCGCCGAAAACGCAGACGGCGATTCCGAAGAGCCGATCTTCGAACCGATCGAAGTCCCAGAGGAACTGATGACCCCGGCGCTGCGCGCCATGGGCGGACCCTCTTTCCAGGCGGTCCGTTACCGGGTCATCGGGCTTCCGGGCAGCGGCGGGGACGCCTCGGAGGGCGAGGAGGAGAGGTTTGGCGCGCGCATAACACGGGTCACGTCTGTCGAAGGCGGCAAAGTAACCTTCACCGTGCTCTGGACCGGCGGTCTTCAACAGTTTCGCAGTGAACAGTATGAATCCACCGCCGAGGGGCTCACCGCCGTCCGGTGGCTCGGCGTGCCGATTGACCCGCCCTTCACGTACCTCGACGCCGACCTCACAGAAGGCAGGACCTGGAGCGACGAGTTCTCACTCGAAATGGACCCCGAGACGGGCACCGTCTACTTCTCGATCCGGTACACGGTGCTCGGGCGGCAGGAGGTGACTGTGCCCCTGGGAACCTTCGATGCGATTGTCATCGAGGAGGAGGGTCGCGCAAGCGCGAAAGAAATGAACATCCGCGTGAAAGGGCGCACCTGGTTTGCCGAAGGCGTCGGCATCGTCAAGGCGACCTCCGAGCAGAACGGCACGCGCCGGGGCGAGACAATCTCAGAAGAGTTTGATCTGGTGGCGATTCCGCCCGAGGAGGATTGAACGATGTTAGCCGTATTGGCAGTTGTGTCGCTTGCCTTGCCCGCTCAGACAGCAGACTACTTCCCCCTTAAGCCCGGCCTGGAGTGGGAGTACCGTGTCGCCGTTGGACGGTTCCAGGCCGAGTTCCGCCAGGTCCATCGGATTCTCGAGGCCGTTGAGATCGAAGGAAAGAGCGTCACTCCCATGGAGGTTCTGGTAAACGGTGAAATCAGCGGAGTGACCTATTACGCCGTGCATGACGGATTTGTGCATCTCATGGCGACAGAACCAGATGCTCTTCTTGCCGTCCCGGTCCCCGTGGTGCCCATGGAGCCCAAACGGGGACAAAAATGGGAGTTCAAAGGACCTACGCCGTTCCTCGGAAGCATGGCGCGCGCTGTTGTAAAAAGCCGCGTTGCCGGGTTTATGAAGGCCAAGGTCATCGGCGAAGAGATGGAGGTCTTGAAGGTGGTCACCGAATCCCAGTTGGGCGAAGGCAAATTGTCATACAAGATTCGCACAACTGAACTGTACGCCCGCGGAATCGGAATGGTCTACACTAAGAAGGAGGTTCTGCGGAAAAACGGCGGCGTTGCCGAATTCACCTTGACGCGATTCAAGGGGGACGCTCCTTGAGGCTGCGCCCCTCCCCCTGGATCCTCGCGCTGAGCGTCGTGTCCGTTGTATTCGGGTGCACCTGTGGCGAGGGCCTAAAGCAGGGGACCCTCATCAAGCGGCCTGACAAGTTCTTCCCCGACACTTGGAAACACGCCCCGGCCTCCCTGGTTTTCCCCGGCTTCGAAGTGGACGCGGAGTTGGAACTGATGATTGATGGGACGCGCCGCACACTTCGCGCGCTGCGCGACGGGGACCTGATGGACGAAGAGGTCTACATCGTCACTACGGAGGTCATCGAGATTGAGCAGATACCGCCGGGCGCGGGAGAGCGCTTCGATCCTCCGATCCCGCTCCTCTGGTCTTCGATGCGCATCGGCGACGAACGCGAATGGAAGGGCAAAGTGCTCTACGGGAAGCAGGGCATTCCGACGGAGGCGACTGTAAAGACCAGCGTCGAATCCGTGACCCTGGCCACCGGGCCCGCGGAGACGGTGTACGTCGAAGTTAACCTGAGAATGGATGACGGCTCCCCGAAGAAGGCAGAACGGCGCCTCCGCTTCTGGTTCGTGAAAGGCGAGGGGCCGGTCAAGCGCGACTTCGGCGAGCAGGTTCGGGAGCCGCGCGCCGAATCGGACGCCGACGCCGGTTAGGGCCTGCGGGTTCCGGTTCTCCATCATGGGCACCTCTGGGCCGGTGTAGCGGCGACTCGCCGGGCTTAGCGCCTTCGATATGGACGGCCGAGAGTCGCCCAAGGGCCCCGCTGACTTCAGCGACGCGCCCCCAAAAAAGAAGGATTGTGGGCGCGGACCGCCAATAACCGGAATCACGCATGACGGTTGAACAGGCTGCCGATAAAATCAGGACGGAAGTCGCCAAAGCCGTCGTCGGCCAATCCCAGCTGGTGGAGCATGTGCTGGCGGCGATATTCGCGGACGGTCACGTTCTGTTGGAGGGCGTGCCCGGGGTTGCCAAGACGCTGCTGGTCCGCGTCTTGGCCAGGTCGCTCTCGCTTGAGTACCGGCGAATCCAGTTCACGCCCGACCTAATGCCCAGCGACGTGGTCGGCACGAACGTTTTCAATCAACAGACGGGCGAGTTCGTCCTGAGGAAAGGCCCGATCTTCACCTCGATACTCTTGGCGGACGAGATCAATCGCACACCACCCAAAACGCAGGCCGCGCTCTTGGAGGCGATGGAGGAGCGCAAGGCCACGATTGACGGCGTGCCTTATAAGATGCCCTTTCCGTTCGTGGTCTTCGCCACGCAGAACCCGATTGAGTTCGAGGGCACCTACCCGCTGCCCGAAGCGCAGCTGGACCGCTTCCTTTTGAAGCTGCTCGTCCCTTATCCCGAAGAGCACGAGGAGATAATTGTGCTGCAGCGGTATTCGGCAGGATTCCGCGCCCAAGACCTGGACAAAGTCGGCATACAGGAGGTGCTCACCGCGGAGGACCTTGCGTCGCTGCGCGAAGAGGTGAACCGCGTGCGGGTGGATGAGAAGATTCTGGATTACATCAATAAGGTGGTCCGGGCAACGCGGACCTCTGAGATGATCGCAGTCGGCGGGTCGCCGCGCGCGGGGATCGCCATTCTTCTATGCTCCAAAGGGCTGGCTGCGATAAGAGGCCGCGACTTCGTGACGCCGGACGACGCAAAGGAGGTCGCGCTTCCGGTTCTCCGCCACCGAGTTTTGTTGCGCCCGGAGGCGGAGATAGAAGGCCTGACCCCCGACCAGGTTGTCCTTAGCCGGTTCGAGGCGATTCCGGTGCCTCGGTAAGAGAACGGCTGGCCTCCCCTCGCAGGCATATCATCCCATGCCAGAATCTATACTGTCAGGCAGGGACGCCGAGACGGATGGAACTGCGCTTCTGGAAGAATTCGGAAACTGGGGAGCCGCACATCTGCGACCACGGCGTCTCAAAAGATGAAGTAGCCTATGTTCTCGACAACCCAGGCGAGGTCCGATGCGGGCCGATACCTGCTCGTCGTGTACGTCCCCGACCCCGGCGGCAAGAGCGCCTTCGTCATCACGGCCAGGCAGCTGACCGGGAAGGCATTGAAGGCCTACAGGCGTCGTATGAAGAGATAAACAGATGAGTGAACAAGAACTGCCGAAAGGATGGTCGGAGGAACGGGTGAAGAGGGTCGCTGACCATTATGATAATCTCTCAGACGAAGAACTTGCCGCGGAGATCGAGGGCACTTCTGAAGAGGATGAGGCCGCCCCGGTCTCTCCCGAGCAGGCCCGCGAGTACCTTCGGGAGCACATGGCAATCGCGGCGAGGATGATCGAGAAACTGGCGGATCAGGACGCCGTGGAACTTTATCGCCAGGCCCGCGCAATGAAGCGAATAGCAAAGGAGCAGTCGGCGTAGCCGCCGTCGCGCAACTGATCCTTACCGCTGATCAGGTTGTTCTCAGCCGGTTCGAGGCAATACCTGTCCCTCGGTGAGTAGGCTCTTCGCTGTGACCCCGCTGCTGCTGCTCTCTACTCTGGTCCAAGCCGACATATCCGCCGACCTGGACGCGCTCCTTTCCGATGCGGTCTTGGCAAGGGCCACTGTCGGCGTTTATGTGAAAGAACTCGGAGGCGACGCGCTTTACGAAAAAAACGCGGACAAGCGGTTGATTCCGGCCAGCGTGATGAAGTTGATCCCCACTGCACTGGCTTTCGAGCGCCTCGGTCCCGACTATACGCCGGTCACGCTCGCGTGGCGCGACGAGAAGGGCGTGTACCTGCGCGGCGGCGGCGACCCCGGCCTGACCATCGAGGAACTGGCCACTCTGGCCGAAAAGATGGGCCTGAAGCCGGACGACGAAGTGCATTTCGACGACGGTCTGTTCGGCGAAGAGCGGTTCGCACCGGGCTGGGAGGTGGGCGACCTTCCGTTCGGCTTCTCCGCGCCGATCTCCGCCCTCACCGTAAACGGCGGCCGCGCCGAACTGTGGGCCGAGCCGGGAAACGCATTCTTGAAGCCGCGCAACTTCGGCGTTAGGGTGGAGGGGAAACCGAAAGCCGGGAACGGTCAACTCCGCATCCGGCGTGCCCCGAATGGCTGGACCGTTCGCGTGAGCGGTTCCTTAGCCAAAGGCCCGGCCAGGCGAATCGCCGGCGTCAGCCTTCCCGACCCCGGCCTGTGCGCGGCGCGCGTGTTTCATCCCAAAGCGAAGCGCGCGCTCGGCTTGAAGCGGCCCAAGAACGTCTTCTTCACCGAGGAGCCGATCAGCGTGGTTACGGTGGGTCCGTCTCCGATGATCGGAACGATCCGCGCACGAAACGTCGAGGCGCTCGTGCGCCACACGCTGCAAGAAAGCGACAACATGTATGCGGAGACGCTGCTCCGTTTGTGCGGCGCGGAGACGGGCGACTCCGGCTCCTGGGAGGACTCCCTGAAACTGGCCGTGGAGATGCTGGCGCGCTTCGAAATCCCCGAAGACGCCTATCGGCTGAGCGACGGCAGCGGACTATCGCGCTCGAACATGATGACCGCGCGCGCCGTGGTCCAACTGCTGGAGCAGGTCCTGATGGCCCACAACGGCGAACGATTCCTGAACTCATTCGCAACGCCGGGAGTGGGAACGCTGGAAAAACGATTGGAGGGCGTCACGGTTTGGGCGAAGACCGGCACGCTCACCGGCGTTTCATGTATTGCGGGCGTTGTGGAAACCCACCCGCCCGTACGCCGCTTCGTCTTCGCGATTCTTATGAACAACTACGCGGGCAAGGCGAAACGCCCGCGCGAAATCCAGGACGCGATCATCCGTCGCTTGAGCCAGGAGGCGGCGTTCCGGCCTGTCGGGGCGGGTTCAGTGGCGAGAACGGCGCCGCGATACTAAGGCACTCCGCCGGGCGGCGGGGGACGATACTCTATCTTCTGCCTAAGCGCCCCCGGCAGCGACGCATAAGGCCTGAAGGGCACGCTGGGATCGCTCGTCGCAGACCGAACGATCTCGCCTGTGACCAGCCCAAGCCGGAGCCGGAACGTGAACATGTATTTGCCGACGATTGCAGGTTTCCATTCCCTTTCAAACAGAGTTGCCCTCCGCTCCTCAGATCTCCATCTGTCTTGCGCGTTCATCAAATTGAGATACGCAGCCGGGTGGCGGCCATTCGGCTTCTCGAACAAGCCCTCTCGCTTCACGAATCGAAGTTCGATCGTTGACTGGGCTAGCGGACCGCTCGGAAGCAGTTGCGTGATCTCGCTGTCGTCCCCCTGTTCGCGTGCGGTCCAGGTCGCCTGCGCCCACTCGAAGTCCTCCTTCTGGTCGGGATCTCCCCGTACTGGTCCGCCCGCGGCGTTAGCGGTCGTTCTGCTTCGGTAGACGACGTCGCCGAAGCGCGCCTCGGCCGCTGGGCCCAGGCGGCCGTATTCCAGTTGCCCGCCCTCCAACAAGACTTTGCGTTGAACCGGTCCCAGAGCATTCCACAGGCGGAGCATGTATAAGCCCGCTTCGCTCCATGCCGGCCATAGGAGAATTCCCAGCGTGTGTTCGAGAATCGGTGACGAAGCCTGATAGTCGTTCAGTTTCGCCGCCAGGGAAGCCATCTGGTCGAAGGTGAGCCCCACCTGCCCCAGGAAAAGGTCTCGCGTGCTGAATAGAAGAGGCTGCGGCACGCTCTCGTATCGAGCCAGCGGCCACTCGACCGTTCGCACCTTCACCCAGCCGCGGTCAAGTTTCCACGCGGCGCGCATCGCGTTCGAGACAGCGTCGAGCAACGCGCCCGGCGCGGTGTCTTGCACAGTGACGGCGGACGCCGCCCAATAATGCACGTCGTATAGATCGCACACAAGCGAAACGTTCGCAGCCCCCGCGACCTCGCACAGAAGCGCGCCCAGTCCGCTCCTCGGGTCCACCGAAGAGCCTTTTTCAAAGAAAGCCTTCCTGCGCGCGAGCGGAAGGGCCAACCGCCCTCGTTCGTTTCGCTCTAAGACTTTCTTCAATCCCTCCGTTAGCGGGGTTTCTTCGTCAAGACGGTTCTTTTCCCGAACAGGCGGCTCTTCACCCTCCTTCCAACCGGCGATGCGCCGCCCCCCCCATTGACTCGCGAAGTTAAGGCCCCCTCCGGTCGCAACGACCTTGCCATCACGTCCCAACAGAGTGACCCACGCCGTCGCCGGATAATCCACATGGCCGCGCCGGCCCGGAGAGAGACGAAACTCCACGCGCACGTTTGCGACGTCATCTGCCGCCAAAGGCTGCGAGGACGGATCGGTCGGCGTTCTTCCCGTTCTCTCTTCGATTTCTCTCCATCGCTTCTCCCGCTCACGCGCCGCTTCTTCGATCAGCGTTCTTAGAGCGTCCGACGAAACGTTCAGCCGGTGTTGCGACGGCGTAGGGTCGTATGCGAACACAAGCCGCGACCTTCTGTCCAACTCAAGAAGTCGCTCGCGGGAGAGGCCTACGAAGACCTCGTTGACAAACCGCGACCAGTGAGAGACCAAGCCCTGCTGCCAAAGCATCTGGCGACTCAGGTCCGTCCACCGCTCCCAATCACCGGCCTGAAGCGCGGCGTTGTAACGCTCGGTCAGCGCGGCGATCTCTTTCTCGACCGCCTCCCGGTCCGCCTTTTCCGTCTCCTTCAACTGCTTCTTGGCCTTCTTCTGAAGGTCCAGGTATGGCTTCAAGATCAGTTCTTCTAACTGCTTCCGCTCCTCTTTCTTGGACGCGGTGGTCTGATAGAGTCGATAGCCGTCGTCTTCTTTCTTCCAGGTCCAATCGAAGTGCTCGGCGATGACCGAAAGAACTTCGTGCGCCGGGCGGTCTTTGGCCAGGAGGATAATCAGCTCCTCCTCCAGCGCCCCGGACGCCGCCAGCCGCACGCCGATGTCCTCCGACAGCCGCTTCAGTACAACCCGGACCGTCTCAGCCTCGGCACGTACTGTGACCGTGCCGGCAAGACGACCGTCGGCCGACAGGTCAGCGGGGCCCTGCCCCGCGAACAGCGCGGCCAAGACGACAACCGGTGTGGTCATGGCGCCATCTCCATTCCGGGCGGCGGCCCGCCCCTTCTCCCGCCGCGAAACTCCTCTTCGTACCGGGCAATCTTCTGTCGCAGACCCTCCGCCAGCGCGGAGAAAGGTCCGAACGGCACGTTTGGATCGCCGATCGCCGACCTCAGAACGACGCCTCGAACGACGCCCGGTCCGGGACGAAACGTGAACATGTGCTTTCCGAAAACCGCCGGTTTGCACTGCTGAGAGTACATCCGCTCCCGCCAGCCCTCACGCGTCGAGCTGCCGGCGAAGTTCTGGAAGTTATAGAACTTGAACCGGTCCGATTCCGGCTTCAGGAACAGCGCCAGCCTGTCAACTTGATACAGTTCTACTGTCGAGTCCGGCAGAGGCCCGCTCGGCAAGAGTTGGGTGATTTCTTGGTCACCCTTTGCCTCTAGTGCACCGGTACCCCATGCCGCCCTTGCCCACGCAAGGTCCGCTATCTCGTCCGGGTCGTCCGTTATGATGTCGCCGGCCGCGTAGATGAGTGTGTTGGACAGATAAACGACTTCGCCGAAGCGGGCCTTCGCCTGCGGAGTAAGACGCCGGTATTCCAGCCGGCCGCCTTCAGACAGAAGCCCTCTTCCCGTGACCCCTATTGCGTCCCACAGGCGGAGCGTGGGCAACTTGACGGCTCCCCCCACTACCCATATCCAGCCCAAGATCCCCACCAGAACCGGCGAGTCGGCCTGATAGTCGTTTACGCCGGCAGCCACCGCCGCCGCCTGGTCGAGAGTTATGCCGACCTGTTTCAGATACAGATCACGCGTGCCCAACAGCAGTCTGCGAGGAACGGTCGCGTACCGATAAAGCGGCCACTCGCGCGTCCGCACCTTGACCCAGCCACCGTCCAACCTCCAATCGGCCCGCATCGCTCCGCAAACCGTGTCGAGCAAATCGCCGACCGTTGTCTTTTCAACCCTGATGCCGCCCGAGGCCAACGAGTGATAGTCATAAACGTCCGCGATAATTGCCGTGTCGCCGCCTTCGGCAATCGCGGTCAGCAGCGTTCCGTAGCCTGTGAGTGGGTCCCGGTCGCTCGTCCCTTTCAAGAACGCAGCCCTTGCCTCCAGGATTACGCGGAGGTTCCCATATTGGTCCTGCCTGTCCAAGAGGACCCTAAGTTCTACGGTGGCGGGCGTGTCGTCCAGCCGGTTTTTCTCGCGCTTGGGCGCCTCCTCCAGCAGGTCCCAGCCGTAGCGGGGCCGCCTGTAGGGCTCAAGGTCAAAGCCCCTGCTCGCGGTCAGGCGTACTCCGTCAGCGTCGAACATCTCCACCCGGATGTCGAAGTCCGCTGATGGCCGGCTATACAGGTTAGGGAAACTGACTGTGATTCGGACGTTTGCCACGTCCGCCGCTGAAAACCGCCTGACGCCGGTAGGCGTCCGTCCGGAGGACTCTTCGATCTGCCTGATCCTGTCTTCGCGATACGCTACTGCCGCGACGATAAGCTCCGCAAGTTCAGACTGCCGAATCGGCAGAGCATATTGAGACGGCGTCGGGCGCAGAGCGAAAACGAGCCGCTGTCGCCGGTCCAGTTCCAAGAATCGGCTCGGCCCCAGCGACAGTAGAAATGTATCCGCGCACCGAGTCCATGGGTCGAGCAAGGCGCGCAGTTCGGTGATTTTCCGGCGGAGTCTGTCTATCTCGCTCCCTTGGGTGATAACGTTCCTGCCGCGCCTCTGCTCGGCGTACGCTTCTTCGAGCCATTCGATCTCCTTTTCGACCTGTTCTCTTTCTGCCTTTCCCGCCTCTTCAAGCCGCTCGCGAGCCCGTTTCTGCGCTTCCAGGTATGGCCTTACAATAAGTGTCTCCAGTTGCCATTGCTCCTCCCGCCGGGACGACACAGTCTGATACAGCCGATAGCCGTCGTCCTCTTTCTTCCAAGTCCAATCGAAGTGCTCGGCGATGATAGTCAGGATTTCTCGAGCCGGGCGGTCTTTGGCCAGGAGGACAATCAGGTCGTCCTCCAGCGCCCCGGACGCCGCCAGCCGCACGCCGATGTCCTCCGACAGCCGCTTCAGTACAACCCGGACCGTCTCCGCCTCGGCCCGGACGCTGACCGCCTTCTCCAGCCGCGCATCGCCCTCGAACTGCGCCTGCGCGCAGGCCGAGGCGATCAGCAACGACGACATGATCCCGAGGGCTTTCATCAATGGGCGCACCCCCTGCCTTCATTCTACAGGATAACGGACCGGATTGCGACCCGGAGAGTAACGGCGAGGCGGGGCTCTACGTCTTTGCAGAACCCCGCCGCGATTCACGTCCATTCGCCCGCCGCCGAATCATTTCATCGGCTGCGCGGGGAAGGGAATGATCGGTTCATAGGCCGGGCCCGGATGCCGGGCGTCGGCCAACACTTGTCGCGCGCGGTCCATCACCTCACGGTTCAGGTCCGCAAGCCGCTGCATCGCTTTCCGCAGCCGCTCCGCCTGGTCGTCCATGCAGTCGCGCGAAAGAATGGCCACGCCGTGCCCCAACTTGCGGGCCTCGCGGCGCACCAGACGCGCAATCGCAAGGAGTTTGCGGGCCTTGCGCATTGGATGCAGGCTCAAACGCTCAATCTCCGCCAACTGGCGGCGAACGTCGAATACAGTCAGCATACGCAGTACCTCCACGAACTGAGTCATGGAGCATCTTCGTCGGCACCACTATGTGCCTCGCGACGACGCTCTCGATGCGCCTACGGAGTTAGCTGAAGGGTTAGGGCCAAGAGCTACCCCTCCCGCGCGGTTGCGGGATGCACCCCACCAGATTTGGTTCCTCCGTCCCGGGCTCTGCCCAGGTTCGGCTTGCTGTTATTATACACGAAAAGTCGCCGCCTTGTGGCGGGAATCTTTGTGCCCGTGGCGAAAGACCCAAATGTACGTATATGAACCGGAGAGGAACTGTGCAAGTTTTCAGCAAATTCCGTAACTTGTTGGCATCAAGTCTGGTTTTCGCCGCCGTGGCTGCCGTCCCCGCCCAGGAGATATCCATTCGCTCCTTGCTTCTGGAGATGGCGGATCTCGAACGGCTCGCCCACGCGCCTTCCCCGACATATATAACGCGTCAGGCCAGCAGTTATGACAGGGCCGCGAAATCTCCTGAAGAAAACTGGTTCGCCAACGGCGACCGTGGCAACTTTATCAGGGTGGAGCGCCGGCAGGGCCGCAACGAACATGTGATGGCCGAACTGAAAGGTCCGGGCACAGTTGTTCGCATCTGGTCCGCGAATCCGCAGGGAAATATCCGCTTTTACGTTGACGGAAAGACGGTGTCTGAACTCGTCGTCCCTATGGAAACGCTGACTACGGGTAAACATCCTGACTTCCCGCCGCCGTTCAGCGGCCTGCACGGACGCGGCGCGAATCTTTATTATCCAATTCCGTATGAGCGAAGCCTGAAGATAACCGCCGATAACGTGAACGCGCGGCCGGAAACGCTTTACTATCAGGTCAACTACCGCACTTATGAACCGGGAACAAAGGTGCGAAGTTTCAGCATGGCGGACGTAAAGGACGCTGCGAAACTTGCCGAGGATGTCTCGAACCGTCTCACAGATCCCAGGCCCGCGAAATCCTTTCGTGCTCGCGTGGTGAGCGCTCTGCGCGTGTTGCAGCCGGGCCAGATCCTGGCCGTGCGGACTCCCGCCGGTTCGGGCGAGGTCCGCCAACTCAGCGTGCGGGCGGTTGGGTATGCGCCCAATTCCGCAGACCCCGGTTCGCTGGGCGAACCGCTGCCTCATGAGCAGACCCTCCGAAAAGTGCTCTTCGAGGCGGACTTTGACGGGACCTCCGCGATAGTGGCCCCCTTGGGCGACTTCTTCGGCTCCGCGCCGGGGCTGAACGCGTACCAGTGCCTTCCGTTCACCGTATATGAAGAGACCGGCTACATGGTCTCCCGCTGGGTGATGCCCCAGAAACAGGTCGGGCGGCTCTTTTTCACGAACCATGCCGACCATCCGGTTGAGGTATCGGTTGAGATCGTATGGGTTCCGAAACGTTGGGAGGATGACACCCTTTATTTCCGCGCGAAATGGCGGCGCGAAACCATGCAGACGCGGCCTTTCCGCGACTGGAACTTCCTTACCGCGACAGGCTCCGGACGATTTGTGGGGACGGCGATGTTTATCTCGAACCCGGTCACTAACTGGTGGGGAGAGGGCGATGAGAAGATATACATTGACGGCGAAAAGTTCCCGTCAACTTTCGGAACGGGAACCGAGGACTATTTCGGTTACGCATGGGGGAGCCCACAGATCTTTCACCACCCGTATCACAACCAGACGCGATGCGACGGACCGGGAACTCGCGGATACACTGCCGTCAATCGCTTTCAGATACTCGACGACATGCCGTTCACCGCGTCGTTCCGCTTCGACATGGAGATCTGGCATTGGGCGGAGGTGACTGCTGACTTTGCGGAGATCGCATATTGGTATCAGAAGCCGGGCGGCAGCGACGGGTTTGAGCCGCTAAGACGCGAAGACTTGTACACATTCCCGATACCGGAACCGCCGCACGTAAAGGGCGCCATCGAGGGCGATGCCCTGAAACTGATCTCCAAGACCGGGGGCGACGTGCTGGAACAGTCGCTGGGCGACAAATGGTCGAACTTCCGGCAGGTCTGGTGGCGGGACGCAAAGCCGGGCGACCGAGCGAATTGGGAGGTGAAAAGCGACAGGACCGGCCGCATGAAACTGACCGGGCGCTTCTGCGTTGCCGGCGACTATGGAATCGTTCAGATCTATTGGAACGGCCGGAAAGTGGGCGACCCGACCGATTTCTATCGTGAGGCTTTAGGCCTGGTTACGGTAGAGTTCGGCGAAGTGGAGGTGCTGGAGACGAACGTTTTCGAAGCGGAAATCGTCGGCGCGAATGAGAAGGCGGTCAAGCGTCACATGTTCGCGATTGACTATCTGCTGTTGGAGAGCACGTAGTTTGTGGTTTGAAGTTCCTGATTCCGCACCCACTCCACCCGGTCGCGGAGCCGCGCGTGAGCGGAGCGGGCGTGACATAAAACGCCGAGTGTCAAGGGACAATCGGCAATTGTGAATCGTCTATCGAATCTGACACGACATGAGTGACCGCAAACGCATCTCCGGCCCTTCGCCCTATGAAAAGAGCGTCGGCTTTTCGCGCGCGGTGCGCGTGGGCGACCAGATATATGTGAGCGGCACCGCGCCCATAGGCGAAGACGGCCAGAGCGCGTGCCCGGGCGACCCGTATGGGCAGACCCTGCGCTGTCTGGAGATCATACGCCAAGCGCTGGAAGAGGCGGGCTCGCGCATAGAAGATGTCGTCCGCACGCGCATATTCATCACCGACCGCGCCGACTTCGGCCCCGTCTGCCGTGCGCACGCCGAGGTGTTCGGCGAAATCCGCCCCGCCTCCACGCTTGTCATCGTGGAGCGGCTGCTGGAGGAGGAGTGGCTGGTGGAGATCGAGGCGGAGGCGGTTGCGTCAGACGCTTAGAGCGGCAGCACAGCGCAGGCGTGCCTTCTAATGCCGCAGACTCTCCGCCGGGGCGCGGTGCTAACAATCTCGGCTCGCTCAGGTACGAAGACGGACGCCCACAACGATCCGGAGGGGAAACCCCCCTAATTCTACAGATATCCAATGCTATAATCAGGTGCCGCTTTATGGCATAATATAGTTGTGCTGGAGCGTAAACGTTACAAGTCCATGAATCTCCGCATGCCGGCCGGTCTCCACGACCGGGCCAAACGCATGGCCGCGAGCCGCAACGTCAGCCTCACCAAGTATGTTCTCAACGCGGTGGAACAAGAGACGAAGCGCGAGCAGCGCGCACGCCTGGCCGCGGGGTTTGCACGCCTGGCGAAAGACCCCGACCACGCCAGCGTAGATTACGCCTTTGACGCGCAGGCAGAGGTCGTACTTGGCAACGATTCGTAGGCCGGTACGCCGCGCCCAAATCTGGTGGGTGGACTGGAATCCTGCGCGTGGCTCCGAACAGGCGGGAAGAAGACCCACGCTGATCGTGCAAACGGACGCGGCGAACGAGCAGGACGAGTACAACCTTGTGATCGTCACACCGATCAGCGGAGGAGGCCATGCTGACGTCCCAACGCACATTGCTATCCGCGCCTCGCAGGCGAACGGGCTCGAAAAGGACGGCTTCGTTCGGTGCGAGCAGATCCTGACCATCACCCGGGACCGGCTTGATGGATACATAGGTTTCCTGGAACCCGCATATATGAAGCGGGTTGGCGAAGCACTGAGGGCAGTACTGGACTTGGATTGACAGGCCTGGCGTCAAAGGGAGTTCTTGACCCGCTTTCGGTCCCCGACATAGTAGGCGATATACATAGAGCCAACCGGCGGTTGGTGAGTGCGAGGCTCTACTCTGAACAGAACTCTTCGGGAGGTCTCGTGAAAGTATGGCGGCGGAGCGGAAAGCAACTCCTCGGGGTCCGTTGATCCGTCCCAAGACACCCGCTCGCTCCCGTCTTCATTTGACAGTTTGAGGAAGTCAACGAAAGCAATCCGCAATTGGCAGCGGCCAGCCGACGCGGGGTTCACTCCGACGGATGAGAGAAGGATGTCTCGGACCCTCAAGTCCAGGCTTTCGACCGGCAGGCCGGAGCCGAGCATGGACAAGAACTGGGCTTGTGAAATAAGACTAAGTGCCCGCGCGATCCGGGGAGAGTCCTTGTGGAAATCGGTCCCGAACTTCACGTCGAGATCGAGCAGAGAAAGCCCTGCCCGGTGCTTCGGGTCCGTGCGCGCGTAGAGCCGCGAGAAGTCGTGCAGCCAACTGTTCTTCCTGCGATTGAGCGTCTCGAACGCCTCCGCCAAATCAGACGGCGGGTCGTACTCCCGCAGAAGCCACGCGTTTACGCAGCGAACGATCAGGTAATCGCCATGAAAGGACAGCCGATACGGCGTCTTCTCCGACAGGTATTGGGCGAAACCGCCGAGGGTCTTGGCGGGCGGAGCGTCCAGTTTGACCTTCTCATAGAACGTCTCGCCGACCACCTGCAACCCGGTCGTTCTATGAATCTCTCCCAACATAGCCGGAAGTCCGCGTCGCGCCGAGGACCAGACGGACGCACTCAGCGGGATGTCCCATCGTACATCCGAATCGTCCCCCGCAGATCGCTCCTCCAGGAACCGCCACGCTTCGGGGTCCTCCTTTTCAACGTCAACGAATCGGATCTTTCGTTTGCCGGCGATTTCAGTCGGCGGGAACCCGAAATAGTGGTTGGGCCAGACCGCCGATTCCGGACCGTGCATGAAGCCGCCCCCAAGTGCTGACAGAACCAGCAGCGCAGGGTCGAAGTCCAGAACCAGTTGGATAAAACCGCACGGGGCTGGGCCGAACTCGTCAACGATGTAACCCCTGTGTATGAGCGGCACGGCCCCCGAAGGAATGACCCCGGAATCGCCTGAGGAAACCACGATGGGCTCTCCGCTGAACAGCCGCGCACGCTGTCCGGCCGACAGGGCAGCGAGCATTGTGCCGTAGCCGAGGTCGCCGTTGCGGTCGAACTGAAAGACGCGCTTAATCTCCTCAAGGTTTGCGGTGTCTTCGCGGAGGCGATAGATTTCCGTCATCCATCGTTCCGTCTCCTGCACCCGCTGTCTGCCCTCGACCGCCACGTTCAGCAGTTGATCCACGCGGTCCTGAAACTGCTTTTCTCGTTCGGCATCGTTTCGCGCGCTCAGCCGGGAGAAGACGTCGCGAACGCCGGCGGGCTCCCGCAAGCGATGTCCAGCGGTGTCTTGGGCCCACTCGCCGTCCACGGCTTTCGCGACGGCCTCCCGGAGGGCGTCCACGGAGACGTCGCGCACGAAGACCGTCAGTTTGACGTCTTCATAGGCCGCGTCACGCGAGTGGACCACCCCGGCCTCGCGGGTTAGCCCGCTCAAGACCTCGTCGAGCGGCACGCGCTCCTCCTGAACGGACAGCGGGAGCGCAACCGAAGCCGCGAACAGGCTGGCCCAGACCACGGCAACATTATGCGCTCTATATCCCCTACCTGTCGGCGAGGCCACGCTTTCCGATGACGTGCCCCCGGACCCACACTCGGGTGGAACGAGTGTGGCATCAAGAAGCGGTGGACTTCTACCATAATTCCGGGTGCATAGTAGACGCCAGTCTACTATTATGAGGTAGCCTACCCGCCAGAGGAGAGCGTGGCATGAGCGCCATCGCGTTCGTGACCTTCGATGGATTCTATATAGCCTGCCTGGTCCGGTCCTGCCGGGGACCGGGCGGACAGCCGCTCGTGGTCCTGAAGGACCGGAGGGTGCTGGACTCTTGCGCCCAGGCCCGGAAATACGGCGTGCGGCCGGGCATCACCGCGCCGGAGGCCCGATACGCCGCCCGAGGCCACAGCCCTGCGCCCAGGTTCATAGAGTTCAAGGAGGAGGATTACGCGGCGCTCTCAAGGAGCTATCTGAACGTCTGCGCCGAATACGCTTCGGCGGTCGAACCGGTGTCGCCGCACTGCGCCTTCTTAGACCTCAGCCTGCTCCCCGGGGCGCGGCAGACGGCCCATCCCTTAGCCGCCGACATCTATCACGCGGTGCGCCTCTGCCCGCAGATCGGCATCGCAGGCAGCCGTCTGACCGCCTGCCTGGCGGCGGAATGCACGCAGGGCCGGGCCACGGTCCTGCCGCCCGGAGGCGACGCCCGGTTCCTTGCGCCCCTGCCGATAGAAACCTTGTGGACCGCCCGCCCCGAAATCTTGCGGCGGTTGCGGCACATGGGCTATCGCACGGTCGGCGCGGCGGCGTCCTTGCCCGCGCACCTGCTGAAAAAGCATTTCGGCGACGAAGGGCTCAGGGTTTCGCAATGGGCGAAAGGCATAGACCGCACACCGGTGCGCGCTCTCTACCCGCCGGACGAGGTCGCCTCGGCGCTCCAGTTTCCCCAGCCGGCGCGGCTTTCCCAAGAGATCGAGGCCGGACTGCGGCGCCTCGCCGAGCGCCTGAGCGCCGGGTTGAGGGCGCGCGACCGCCAGGCGTCCGAGATCGAACTGGAGGTCGGTTTTGAAGGCTCCCTTGCCCAAACGGCCCGCCGCTCTTTCACGCGCCCGATAGGCAGTTTCGGCGCGCTTCTTACCGGGCTGCGGCTCACCCTCAGAAAAATCCCGCTGGACGGCGACATTCAATCGCTAAGCGCAAGGCTGCACGAACTGCGCGGCCGGGAGGAAACACAGATGCGGATTGCGGACACTTCACGGCAGGAAACCGACGGCAAAAAACAGTTTGAACACACTATGAAACGCCTAAAAGGTGCGTTTGGAGAAAACACGATTCGCAAGGCGGACGAGATACCGCTTCCTCGCCGCGTTGAGCTGCTGAAAACGTGGAGAGAGGCGACGGGGTGGATTGAAGTGTGAAGTTTCGAGTAGGCGATCAACTACAAACTACAAACCATAAACGACATGACAATTCTTGCACACTGGAAAGAGACCGGAAAATGGTGGGAGGGCGAACCGGAGCGCGAGTTCCGCCGCTTTCTTGACCAAAAGGGCGTTGTGCGCCAAATGGAACGCAAGCACGCCTGCATCGCGCAGGCAGCGCCGCATACGCCGCCCACCGCCGCCGACCTCGCCGATGCGGTGAGCGCCGACTATGAACTGCTTAAGCGCGGAGCGCGTATCGTTCGCGAAGAGACGGAAACATTCGCGGAGGGGGGGCAGAAAAACCGTGCCTCGCCGTTTGTGCCGCTTCACTGCGTTTCCGCCTGCTCCTTCGGTCGAAGCACGCTTTCGCCGGAGCGAATCGCGGCGCTCGCTTGTTCGCGCGGCATGAGGGCAGCCGCGCTCGCCGACCGCTTCTCCCTCGCCGCCGCCGCCGCTTTTGCCAGGGCGTGCGCCAAGGCGGGGATAAAACCGATCATAGGCGCTTCGGTGGAGATGGAAACCGGGGGCGAACTGGTACTGCTTGTAAAAAGCCCGCGCGGATACAGCAATCTCTGCCGGCTGATCACCCGCTGCCACTTAGAGGAACCGCGTCTATTTCCGCTTTGCACTTGGGAACGTCTCGGCGTATGTGCGGAAGGCCTTATCTGTTTGACGGGGGGGCATAACGGACCAATCAATCTTTTACTGATGGGGGACAAACACGAGGCGGCGCAATCGTTTATAAAACGTCTCTGCGGAGTGTTTGGAAATGAACACGTTTATGTTGAGATCGAGCGCTGCTTCGTTCCGTGGGAACTCTCGGTGAACAGGCGCCTCTTGTCGCTTGCAAAAGAATGCGAAGTTTGCGCGGTGGCCGGAGGGATTATCACCCATGCCGGCCGGGACGACTTCCCGAGCCAAGACGCGCTTCTTTGCGCCGAGACCCTCTGCACAGTGGAAGAGGTGATAGGCCGCAAGCCACACCGAGACAAATCCCAGCCGCAGGCCGAGCCGAGACCGTTGCGGTCTATGAACGCCGAGAGGTTCTTTCGCTCAGGCGAACAGTTTGAAAACCTGTTCTCGGACATGCCCGAACTTATCGTAAACAGCCGCGAAATAGCGGAGCGGATGCCGGACGACCCATTCCCCCCCCGGCCGCAGTTCCCCCGGTTCTACGATGAGCCCGAGGCGATCCTGCGATACGCGGTGATGAAGGGCGCTTCCGGCCGATACAAGCGCCTTACATCGAAGGCGGTCCAGCGAATCGAGGGGGAACTGGACCGCATCTGCGAACTCGGCTTCGCCAGCCACTTTCTTGCAATCTGGGAGGCGTGCCGCTGGGCGAAGCGCAAAGGGATTCTGTTCAGCGCGCGCGGCTCCGTGGTGGACAGCGCCGTGGCATATTGCCTCGGCCTTTCACGAATTGACGCCATCGAGCATGACCTTCATTTCGATAGGTTTCTTCCCGAAGACGGCAGCAAGAGGCCGGACATTGACATTGATTTCGAAGCGGCGCGCCGCAATGAGGTGCGCGACTTCTTTGTGAAACGTTACGGCAAGGAGCACGTGGCCGGGATCGCCGCCATCTCCACTTTTAGGGGCCGAGGAATCGTGCGCATGATCGGCAAGGCGCTCATGATTCCGGACGACGTCCTCGGCTGTTTAGCAAAACGCCTTCACGGATCAGTGACCGGAAACAACCTGGAAGCCGCCTTTTCCGCAAGGCCCGAACTGCGCGACAGCGGTGTGCCCATAGAGCGGTTCCGGCTCCTGTTCGACATCGCGCGCCGCATTGACGGCCTGCCGCGACAGATGGCGGCGCACGCCTCCGGCCTCATTCTTTCCGCGACGCCCATTTGCGAGACCGTGCCGCTTATGGAGTCCGGGCTCGACCGTTTTCCGATGATTCAGTGGGACAAATACAGCGCAAAGCATTTCTTCGACAAGTTCGACATCCTTTGCCTACGAGGGCAGGACGTCCTGTCCGGCACGCAGTACGCAGTAAGAGAAAACCACCCGGATAAACTCAATTTCGACGTCGGAAGGATCGCGCTCGATGATAAAGAGGTTTACGCGGTCTTTCAGACCGGCGACCTGATAGGGATCCCTCAAAGCGCATCGCCCGCGATGCGGCAGGCACACGTGCGCCTGCGCACGGAGAACCTGCACGACGCGAGTTTGGTGCAGGCCGGCATACGCCCCGGCGTCGGAGGCGCCGTGAAAATAAACGCGCTCATCCGCCGCCGCAGGGGTCTGGAAACATATGAATATCCCCATCCGTTGCTCGAAAAGATTCTCGGAAAATCGTACGGCATCATCGTTTTTCAAGAGCAAGTGGACCAACTCTTGCAGGAGTTCTGCGGCTACACAGCGGGCGAAGCGGAAGAGATTAGGGAAAACATTTACCGCCTGCGCGCGCACGATTGGGGCCGCACGATTCACGAAACTGTCGTTTCGCGATGCCTTGAGCGCGGTTTCCCGTCCGACGTCGCAGAGCACGTGTTCGAACTCGTTTCCGGTTTTCGCGGCTATGGGTTTGCGCAGGGGCACGCGCTTGCGTTCGCGGATATCTCCATTCGTTGCGTTCATCTGCTGCAAACTTATCCGGCTGAATATTTCGCGGCCCTCCTTTCGGCACAGCCGGCCGGTTATTACGGCCCCGGAACCATCGCCAACGAGGCCCGCCTACGCGGTGTGCAAATCCTTCCGGCGGACGTGAACGCCTCGGGCGAACAGTTCAGCGTGGAAAACGGAAACATCCGCGTCGGTCTGGCGCAACTTCACGGGCTTTCCCAAAGAACCATGCGGCGGGTAATCGAGCGTCGCGCGGAACGCCCGTATAAATCAATCTTCGACTTCTGCGAACGAGCGCGCCCGCCTGCGGACGAATTGGAGTTTCTTATTCTTTCCGGGGCGCTCGATTCGCTTCATTGCAACCGCCGCGCGCTTCTTTGGGCGATTCCCGACGCGTTGGACGCCGCGCACGCCGGAACGGGCGGGGGCAAACTTTTCCGAGAACCTGTCGGCGGAACAGTTCCGGACAACGTCGCGGACTTCTCGGATTATGAAAAGGCGGTCCTCGATCGCGCGATGCTGGGGCTGGACGTTAGAACGCATCTGATTGCGTTTGAACGCAATACAATCCTGGAAGGGGGGGGGATCACCTGCGCCGAAGCGCCACGATTGAAACCGGGAACGAAGGCGATTGTGGTCGGGCTCGCGATGCGCCTGCGGTTTCCGCCGACCGCCTCCGGCCGGCGCATTGTCTTCTTCGACCTCGAAGATGAATCGGGGCTCTTGAACGTGACCTGCTTCGACGAAACGTACCGCCGGGACGGGCACGCCATCATCTGTTCCCCGTTCGTCACTCTTCGCGGAATCGCCCAAGACCGCGATGGGCACATAGCGTTTCTGGCAAACCGCGTCTTCCCATACGCGCTGACCGTGGACAAAGAGAATGTGGCCGAAGAACGGGGCGCGGTCCACGCCGAAGACTTCCTCGATCGCCGGGGGCGGTAGGCCCGACACTCTTGTCGGGGCCTGAAACCTCCAACTCCGATGCGCGACAGGAGTGTCGCACCCACCAAGATGGAGATAGAATCCACGCAATGTCCCAGATGCTTGCGGAGATGCGGGAGCAGCCACGGCTGTTGAAGGAGCGCGCCGGGCCGCTCTTTGAGCAGGCCCGCGAGGCCGCTCCGAAGGAACGCCCCAGCCTCATCCTCTTCGTCGCCAGAGGCAGCAGCGACAACGCCTGCCTCTATGCCCGCTACCTTTTCGAGGCAAGGCTCGGGGTCCCCGTGTCGCTTGCCGCGCCGAGCGTGATCACCCGCTACGGCTCCGATCTCCGGTTCCCTTCGCCGAGCCTCGTTATCGGCGTTTCGCAGTCTGCCGCCGCTCCGGACGTCGCCGAGTTCCTGGGCCACGCCCGCGAAAGGGGATGCCACACGCTTTCCGTCACGAACGCAGAAAAGGGCCCTGTGGCCGACGCCGCCGAGCACCGCATCTTTCTGGGCGCGGGAGCGGAAAAGGCGGTGGCCGCAACCAAAACGTTCACGCTCTCCCAACTCGCGCTTTACCAACTGGCGCGGGCCATGGGCGCGCCTTTGCCCGAGCCGGACCTGGCGGAGGCCTCCGAGCGAGCCCTGTCAGACTCGGACGGCGATGCGTTCGCCGAAAAGATCGTCAAAGCCGACCTCTCCTTCACGCTGGGCCGCGGCTTCCATTTCGGCGTGGCCTACGAGGCGGCGCTCAAACTGATCGAATGCGCCTTGGTTCCGTGCAAGCCGTACAGCCTCGCCGATTTTGCGCACGGCCCAATGGCGCTTGCCGGCCCGGCGTCCTGCGCGCTCCTGTTCGGCCTGGACCGCACCGACTCCACCGCCAAATCTGTGAAGCGGCGCCTTCGCTCGACAGGCGCTTCCCTCTTGCAAGCCCCGACGGAGACCTCGCTGCCCGAAGAGCTGAGGCCCATTCCGGCCGTGATCTTCGCCCAAAGAGTCGCCCACGCGGCCGCCATGGGACGCGGGCTGGACCCGGACCGGCCCAGGCACCTGCACAAGGTTACGCGAACTTGGTGAATCCTGGGTGCCGCCGTGGAGTAGAATGCCGCCGTCCAGAACGGACATGACGCAGTATGAAAACCGGTCGAAAACGGCTCGGAGGGCCGAGTGCAAGGTCGAACACCGCGCCCCGTCAATGCAATGATGAGAGCGCTCCGCGGCGGCGCGTACGCGGCTGGGAGCCACAGGTTTCATGATTCATTATCTTACGGTTCAGGACATCCTATGGATTAACGGCCAGGTCACCGATAAGGTGAACCCGTTCAAATACGCGCAGTTGGAAGAGGGAACGTTTTTTCAATACGGTTACGGAAAGAGCGAGGACGTATTGGGACAGGCGGGCAATTTCCTACAAGGGTTCATTCGACTGCGACCTTTCAGCGAAGGCAACCGCGCTACCGCGTTGGTCAGCGCCCTCACATTTTTGGTGATCAACGGCTACGATGTCACTTTGGAACCTGAAAAGGCAGCGGAGTGGGCAATGGACGTCGCAACGAAGCAAAGAACAGGCGCGGAAGCCATAAAGGAGATCGCAGTGCCGGGTGGGCGTCCCGTCGAACTGAAACCTGTTCTGAGAACCGAAGTGCGCGTCATAGTCGCCCGCTATAAGGACGCTATTGACAAGGTAGGCGACTAACCCCGCGGACTGAATCTCGGGCTCCTAAAACTGCCCTTTCCTTGCGTCAAGTTCTTCTCGCCCGTGCCGTCACGGTTCACCGTCCAGATGTCTCCGTCACGTACGAACGCCAGCGTTTGACCGTCCGGCGACCAGCACGGTTCACGAACGCGCCCGCTCGCAACCTCGCGCGCCTCCACGATCCCGCCCTCCTTCAGCGGCGCCACGAGCAACCGGGACCGGTCCGGGTTCCATTCGCCGTCAACGGATTCCATCTGAACCAGGGCCACTTCGCTGCCGTCCGGCGATATCGCAGGCGAAACCACGGCTTCCTCCGCCTCGAATGTAAGGAAAATCGGGACGGCCGCGCGAACTCCCTCCCCGGAGAAGAACTTGTCCAAGTGCAGAACAATGACCGCGTTCACGAATGGCCGCTCTATCGTTCCGTCCGGGCGGATCATGTCTTCGGGGATCGCCGCCCGAATCGGATAACGGAAATTGCGAATCGCCACGACGGCCACCGGCTCTGTCGGGTGCATGGCAACATCAACTCTCTCACCCGCCCACGGCGCCGCCGGCCCTACGACTGCTGATGGGTCGGCAGGCAGATACTGGACCACGAGAGCCGACCCGCGCGCCGTCGCGTATATGCCGACGAAGTACCGGCCGGAACGGTCCAAGAACCCTTGCTCAAACGCGTCGCCCTCGAGTGCCGAAGCCAGTTCGTTCCATAACCGCGCAATGATGTCGTGCTCTTGCTCCCCATCGTGCGAGTGGGTCACTTCGCCTTCGGCGCCGGCCAGCGGGTTCGGGTCGTTGCTGGGCGGAAAGACGCGGTGGAAGTCTCCCTTCGGGTAAGCGACCCCAAACACTTGCCCCTGGCTGACAATCAGCAGGCGTTCGCCGCCGGGACTGAACCACGGGTTGCGCCGGTCCGCGCCGTTCGGGGTCAACTGGTACGGATCGTTGTCCCGGTCCGGCAGCCAGTCGAATAACTGAAAGGACCCGTCCGATGCCCGATTGCTTATGAAGATCACCCGCTCGCCTTTGGGCTGATGCCAAACAAACTCCTTGTCTTCGGTTTCGCCGCCGCCTCCGGTGCGGCGGACCGCGCCGTCCGGCGCGATCGTCACCAGGCGCTCGACGCCCGAGTCCAACTCCATCAGGGCCGATATCATCCCCCGGCTATTCACCGGAGGAATCACGACCCACAGCCGGTCCTGAGGCCGGTTCAGAATCCAATAGATGCCCGAACCGGCGGCAAGGACCAGCACAAGAAGGACGGCGGCACGGATGTTTACTCGACGCACGGCAGAGTTCCTCGCTCCTACTTACGTTACCCGCGCGGCGCGCGTGGCAGGCGCGGGGCACGCTGGTATCCTGCCCACGGATGAGCCTGTTCGAGGAGCCCAAGATCGAGGAACGGGCTCCATTGGCCGCAAGAATGAGGCCTCGGAGCCTGGACGAGTTCGTCGGGCAGGAGCACCTTGTCGGGCCCGAGTCTCCCATTCGCAGGGCGGCCGAGGAGGGCGCCCTCGGCTCGGTCATCCTCTGGGGACCGGCCGGATGCGGCAAGACCACATTGGCCCGCATCTTCGCAACCTACGCCGGGGCGCATCTGGAGGAGGCCAGCGCCGTCAGTTGCGGCGTGGCCGACGTCAAGAAGGTCGCCGCCGCGGCCCGGCACCGGGCACAGGCCACTCTCCTCCTCCTGGATGAGATACATCACTTCACGCGGACGCAGCAGGACGCACTGCTTGCATTCGTGGAGGACGGCACCCTCACACTAATCGGCGCGACGACGGAGAACCCGACTTTCAGTCTTGCGGCTCCGCTCCTCTCCCGCTGCCGGGTTCTGGTTCTCAAGGCGCTGGCCGACGACGATATCCGGCAGATACTGCGCCGGGCCGCGCGGGAACTGAAAGTCGCCGTCACCGAAGATGCCGAGGCGCACCTGACGCGATGGGCCAACGGCGACGCCCGCGTGGCCCTCAACGGTCTGGAACTCGCCGCCCAACTTGCGCACCCGGCGACGCGCATAGAACCGGAGCTGGTTTCTCAGGCGATGCAGCGCCCGATGACAAGATACGATGCGCGCGGCGACCAGCATTACGACATCATTTCCGCGTTCATCAAGTCGGTGCGGGGCAGCGACGTGGACGCCGCCCTTCATTATCTGGCGCGAATGGTCCTGGCCGGCGAGGACCCGCGCTTCATCGCCCGCCGCCTCGTCATCCTGGCGAGCGAAGACATAGGCAACGCCGCCCCGATGGGCCTGCTGATAGCGACGGCGGCCTTCCACGCGGTCGAACGAATCGGCTGGCCGGAGGGGCAAATCGTGCTCGCCCAAGCCACGGTCTTCCTGGCCGCTTCGCCCAAGTCGAACTCCGCGTATGAGGGGATCGGCCGCGCACTCGCCGACCTCAAACAGAAGCCCGCCCCGCCCGTCCCCGACCACCTGCGCGACCCGAGGTCGAAACTGTATGAGGAGCGCGGCGTGGCCCCCGATTCAGAGAGAACGGAAAGCCTGTATCCGCACGAGTTCGGCGGCTGGGTGGCCCAGAATTACTTGCCGGAGGGGCACGGGCTTTCCCTCCCCTATTACGTGCCTATTCCGAGCGGATACGAGACTAAGATGAAGGAGTTTCTGGAATCTTTGGGCCGGGCGCCGGGGGGAAGGGAAGCCGATTGACGGTAGCCGATAGCCGCCTATAGATAACCACACAATGAACGAGGCCGCTTCCGATTCTCTGTATCCATGCCGGGCGTCCCCAGCGTGGCTTCAGCAGGCCCGGCCAGAAGGGCTTTCGCAACTCTCACTAAGCCTCCGGGCGAACCCGTCGGCTCCGCTTGATTCGCTCTGCCCTGACCCTGCGAGTCGCCTTCGAATCGGCAGAAGCCTCGTTGCGAGGCTCCCGCCGGTCCCGCTTCTCCGCAACCGAACATGCTCGGCTTTAGATCCGCTGTTCCCAACTTGCGCCGGGAAGGCTTCGCAATTCTCACTGAGCGTCCGGGTTGCCCCGGCTGCTGCGGCTTGATTCGCTCTACCCCGGCTCTTGCGAACCGCCTTGGGTCCGGCAGAAGCCTCTGAATATAATATAACACAGATTTTCAGAAATGGAAAAAGTTTTTTTGAGAAAATGCAGTTTCTTTTCGTATGGACGTAATTTCCACTCGTTTTCCATACGTTTTCCACAAGGGCCGTAAAGGAGACAGATGGATAGGGCCTTTCGGCGAGCGCCATGGCGACCCGCCGGCCGCTGAGGATTCCGACCCAGCGGCTGTCTTCCCATGGGCCAAGAGCGTCCCAAAGCGGCGGATGACGCTATGCCGATACGGTTCGTCGGTCTCGGCCGGAGCCTTCCTCATTCCCTCATTGCCGGGGTTGGCCGCCACCTCGCCGAGTGGCGCGGGTCGGCGCGGCGTTTTGCGGCGGGCCGCCGTCCTTACCGTGATTGCCCAATACGGAGGTGCCCATGGCTTGCCTGGACGGCGACCTGTGGAGATTCAACGTCGTCAAGATCACGATCGTGGACGTCACGGAAGACTATCGCACGATGCAGGACCCTCTTCCTGCGATCCTCTACCCGATCCTCAAGGAGGTCTGGCTGCCCAAGCACCGCCTCCAGGAGCGACTTCTCGCCGAACCGCTCCTCTCCGGTTATCAGTACGACCGGCATGAGGGACAGTCCGACCCTCCGGAAGAGGAGCACTGGTACGTAGGCGTTGTAAGCAAGCGGCTCTCCTGAACGCCGGTCTCCCGCCCGGAGCGCGGGCGGGCGGGCCTGCTCCTTATATCGTTTCCACTACGATCTCGTCGTTCGTGTAGATGCAGATCTCGCTCGCCAGTCGTAAACTCTCGGTGGCGACCTCCTCGGCGGAGAGGCCGGTGTGCCTGATCAGCGCCCGCGCCGCCGCCAGCGCATACGGCCCGCCGGAGCCGATCCCGGCTATGCCGTCGTCCGGTTCGATGACGTTGCCGTCACCCGACACGAGCAGCAGCGTTCCCGGCTCGGCCACAAGCAGCATCGCGTTCAGGTGCCGAAGCAGGCGGTCCGTGCGCCAGTCCTTCGCGAACTCCACGGCTGCGCGCTTCAGGCTGCTGCTATATTTCTCCAACTTCTGCTCGAAGCGGTCCTGCAGCGCCTGCGCGTCCGCCACGCTGCCGGCGAAGCCGGCGAGCACCTTATCCCCGGCCATGCGGCGCACCTTTCGCGCCAAGTGCTTGACCACCGTGCCGCCCTCGCCCAAAGTCACCTGACCGTCGGCGGCGATCGCCACCTTTCCGTCGCGCATAACACCCAGCACAGTTGTTGACAAAAGCATCCGGGGCGATTCTACCGCCCGGCTCCCGGTGCCAGAATGCAGCCGTGGCGCGAATGCCGGATGCCCGACGCCTGCGTAACTTCGCCTCGTTCGCCGGGGCGCTCGTTCTGATCGCTCTGGCGGTCGGACTGTTCGGCAACGCGTCCGGCGGCTTATGGCTGGCGGTCGGGGCCCTTTGCGCCTCGCTGGCGATGCTGGGTGTGGTCTGGCGCCTCGCCGCTGTCGCCCAAGAATGGCTTCGCGAGCTGCGCTCGACACGCTCCGAACTCAAACGCACTTTGCAGCGCGCCACGCGTGCCCAGAACCTTCTTCGGTCCCTTACGGACCGCCTTGAGACACCGATCTTCATCTGCGACTCTCAGGGCGCGGTCCGCTTCTCAAACGCGGCCGCCCGAAGTATGTTCGACTTTGACGACCCGGTCGGCCGCTCTCTATTGGAGGTGACGCTCTCTTACGACTTGCAGCAGTTCTTGGCCGAAGGCGGCCCCGGTTCGCCTCGCACTGCGGAGATCTCCCTAAGCCACCCGGAGGAACGTGTGGTCCGAGCAGCGACCTGGAGCGCTGAAGCCGAGCCGGAGACGGTCTTCGTGGCGTTGCATGACCTGACGGAACTGCGGCGGCTCGAAATCGTCAGAAGCGACTTTGTGGCGAACGTAAGCCACGAACTGCGAACCCCTATGGCCGCGATCAGGGCCATGACCGAGACGATCCTCGACGACCAGACACTGGCAGATGACACCCGGGGCGATTATCTGAACAAGATCATCAGCGAAGTGGACCGGCTCACCCTCCTGTCCGACGACCTCCTGGCGCTCTCGGCCGCCGAATCGAAGCCGGCGGAGAAGCAAGAGGTGGACCTCGTGCAGATCGTTCGCTCCGTCGTCCAGCAGACCGAGCCGCATATCAGAGACCGTAGCCTGAGCCTGAATCTTGAACTGCCCGAAGACATGGCAATCCACGGCGATGGAGCGCAGCTGATCCAGGTTGTCATGAACCTGATGAGCAACGCCATTCGTTACACTGAGGAAGGCTCAATTACCGTGAGCCTGCGACAAAAGGACGGAGAGGCGCTCCTGGAGGTCCGCGATACGGGCATCGGCATTCCGAGCGAGCACCTGCCCCGAATCTTCGAGCGCTTCTACCGCGTAGACCGAGCGCGCTCCCGCGCAACCGGCGGCACCGGCCTGGGACTCAGCATCGTCCGCCACATCGTGGAGGCGCACGGCGGCCGGGTGGAAGTGGAAAGCGAACTGAACGTGGGCAGCACCTTCCGTGTGCTGCTTCCGATTCGCTAAACCGAGCCGTTCAGGGCCCGGTGGAGGCGCGGCCGCAGACCGAGCGGCGGCTTCGGGGCCGGCTCGCATGCGCACGCTTCGTCGAACCGCTTGAGTTCAAGCAGCAGTTGGCGGCAATGCGGGCACGAGGCCAGGTGCTGCCGCACGCGAAATGCGGGCCGCCTGTGAAGGACGGCGTCGAGTTCTCGCTGAACGTCTCTGCAACTCAAATCGGGCTCTCCGCCGCGAATGGGCTATGCGCCCAACGCGACGTCATCGAGGTTACGATTCGTCTCCATAATCGGTTGCAGTTCGCGCCGCAGGATCGCCCGCGCGCGGAACAGCCAGCTCTTTATCGTGCCTTCCGGCGCTCCGACCACCTCGGCGATCTCCTCCACGTCCATCTGCTCGTAATGCCTTAGCACGATGATGCGGCGGTACCGCTCGGGGAGGCGCCGGATGGCGCTCCGTATGGTGCGCTGCAGTTCGGCCTGCTCGGCGGCGGCCTGCGGGCGCTCGCCGCCCTCCAGCATGTAGGCATGCTTCTCCAGCGAATCGTCGCTCCGGTGCCTGCCTCGGGCGATGTCAATGCACGCGTTCCCGCAGATGCGAGACAGCCAGGGGCGGAAAGGCCTGGAGGTGTCGAATTCGCCGATGGAGCGATGCGCCTTCATGAACGCTATCTGCGTGGCGTCCGCGGCATCGTCCGGATTGCCCAGCATTCGGTAGGCGTGGGCGTAGACGCCGCGATAGTGGCGGTCCACGATCGCGTCGAACGACTCGCGGCAGCCCCGGGCCGCCCGCTCGACTAACTCTCTCTCGGTGTATGTGAGTGTGCTGGTCATCTTTCTCTCCTCCCCGCCGATGGGGAACGACGTATCCATTGTAGGCTAAATCTTCAAGGCCTGTCTACAGATCTCTTAGGATATAGGCCTTTAGACCTAAGAGATATTGGTAATGGATCAGTTTGAGCCTTGAGATTCTTGAAGTTCGACCTCAATAATCACGGAACCAGGAGAGAGACGCGCTAAGGGTGCTTCGTGATCGCAACCACTGTGATCTCGCCCCTCTCAGGGCCGTAGTGCCAGAAAACCCTAAACGCAGCAGGAGTCTTGTTCTCGGCGTAAGATTCCCAGATTCTCTCCCCATCAACATCGTCCAACGCTTCGTAACGGTGCGAGTGGAGCACGGGGTGTTTCGGGTTAGTCTCCAGTTTGCCCAAGCAGGACAGCACCTTCCGGTGCTTTCTCTTGTCGGCCCTCTCAAGCGCGGCCAACTGCTCCTCTGCCTCAGGCTGGAAGAGGAGAGAGAACGACATTAGTCTAATTCGTCGTCTGCGTGTTCAGCGAAGGAGCCCAACTGGCGTCCCCGGCCGGCCTTAGATTGCTCGATGCCACGCCGGACGCTGGCCAGCGCCTCGGGGTTCTTCAACAGCCAAGCCTCCCGTTCGTGGACATGGGCCCGGGCCGAGAGGAGGATGTCGCCGTTTGACCGGTGGCGGACAGCGTAGAGTTTCCGGGCAAACTTCTTGCCCAGAACGAGCCGACCAGACTTGTCTACCGTCTTCAACTCGTCGTATTCCTGTGGGGCGCTCATCGTATACTCCTCGGCAGGATGGCATTATGCCTATCTGCCACATTCATTATAGACGCATAATGCCATCCTGGTTATCCCAAAACCCCATAAACCTCGCCAGATGTCTCAAAACCCAGTATTATTGCGGGCTCTACCTCAATATCCCGATCACGTCCTCAATGCTCCAAGCCCGCACAGAGGCCGCTGCCGTGACCGCCGAATGCGTGCCACACTGGCGCAGTGCCTAAGCGGTCAAGAAAGCGCGACCTCAACGTGACCGCTGCCGAAATCGTGCGGGACGCCACATCCGAAGAGCCTGACGAGCAGGAGACGCCGGAAAAGGACCCTGCGGCAGTCTCACTCGGGCGTCGGGGCGGCAAGAAGGGCGGAAAGGCCAGAGCCGCGATTGTGGCGGGTCTGGTGGAGGGCAACAGTATTCGGGCGACCGCCCGAATGACGAGGGCGGCGTGAAGAGAATCGGAGGGTGGCAATAGGGCCTGCGCTATAATCCTGCAAGCCTGAAGGAGGCAGACATGCCGCGCTACGTCGCACTCGGGAAACTTCCGCCTAAGCGCCACATCCAGTTCCGCAAGCCCGACGGGGGTCTGTACGCAGAGGAGGTCTTCGGAACCAAAGGTTTCGTCGGTATCCAGAGCATCCTGTATCACATCAACCCGCCCACGCGCGTGAGTGGATGGCAAGCGAAGGGGTGCGTGCAGCCGCACTTCGTGGACCATGAACCGATACGCCATAGGCACCTCACGACGGCGAAGATGAAACCGTGCGGCGACCCGATCAGCGGCCGGGTCGCCTTGTTCGGAAACTCCGACGTCGTCTGGCAGATGTGCCTCCCAGCGGAGCAGATGGAGCATTTCTTCAAGAACGCCGACGGCGACGAACTGATATTCATTCACGAAGGGAGCGGGGCGCTGGAATCGCAGTTCGGCACCGTGCCATACAAGCCGGGCGACTATTTGATGGTCCCTCGCGGAACGGTCTACAAACTGAACATGGACGAAACGCCGCAGCGTATGATCGTGATCCTCGCGTTTTCGCACATCGAAACGCCCAGGCGATATCGCAACGAATACGGCCAGTTCTTGGAGCACTCCCCGTTTTGCGAACGCGACATGCGGCCGCCGAGCGAACTGAAAACACATGATGAAAAGGGCGAGTACAAGGTGTTGGTCCGCGCCCGGGGGGAACTGACGGAATACACTTACGACTACCACCCTCTCGACGTAGCAGGTTGGGACGGATTCGTATATCCGTGGGCGTTCAGCATAAACGACTTCAGCCCGATTACCGGCAAGGTTCACATGCCGCCTCCGATTCACCAGAACTTTCAGGCGAACAACTTCGTGGTGTGCAGTTTCTGTCCGCGCGCGCTCGACTACCATCCGGAAGCCATACCGGTTCCGTATAGCCATTCGAACGTGGACAGCGACGAGGTTCTTTACTACGTAAACCGCAGGTTTGGATCGCGAAAGGGCATCGAGGAAGGCTCCATCACGCTGCATCCGTCCGGCATCCCGCACGGCCCTCAGCCCGGCGTGACCGAGGCGTCTCTGGGCGCCACCAAGACCGAAGAACTCGCAGTGATGCTGGACACGTTCCGGCCCCTGAAACTGACCCGCGAAGCGCTGGAGATAGAGGACGAGAGTTACTGGAAGAGTTGGAAGGGGGATTGATTTCGGATCCGGGTTCTGCTGCGCCCGCCACCGCCTCGGCCAGGAGAGGCGCCGTCCCTGGCTGAGCGCTCACCACAGGTTGGGCCGAGGGGGCTGAAACCGGGCGGGCGCCCGCCTATGTGGGCCGGGCCCACGGCCACAGTCTGCTTTGGTCCCCCACAACCGGCCCAGACTCCATGAGACCCCTCGTGCGAGATGCCGATACTTGAAGGATAGATGGGTCTCTCCGCGGGCGGCTCAGCGTGGGGCGGTGACGCCGCATGCTGATTGTTGGCCTCGTAGTCGTGATGGGCGCCGTGATCGGCGGCTTCATGATGGCCGGCGGTCACATCATGGTGCTGGTCCAGGTGGCCGAGTTCGTCATCATCGGGGGCGCCGCCCTGGGCGCCATTCTCGTCGGCAACCCGCCCTCGTTCTTACGCGACATCATGCGCGAGACGACGGCGCTGCTCAAGCCGAGCACCTACACAAAGGAGTCCTACCTGACCCTTTTCAGGATGCTTTTCACGATGTTCAACCTGGCCCGGCGAGACGGCCTGTTGGCGCTGGAGAGCCACGCGGAACACCCCGAAGACAGCGAGATCTATAGGATGTGCCCCGACCTATTAGAGAACACAAGCGCACTCTTGTTCATCAGCGACACGAGCAAGGTAATGCTCACAGGCGCGGTCGGCCCGCATGACCTGATGGAGATGATGGAGATCGACCTTGAGGTTTTCGAACATGAGCAGGACCGAGTTGCCCACGTGATGCAGACCACGGCCGACGCCATGCCCGGTTTCGGCATCGTCGCGGCCGTGCTCGGCATTATCGTCACTATGGCGTCCATCGGAGGGAACCCCGCCGAAATCGGCGCCCACATAGCAGCGGCGCTGGTCGGCACGATGCTCGGCGTTCTGCTCTGCTATGGCGTGTTCGGTCCAATCGCGTCGGCAATGGTGAAGCGAAACAAGGCTGGGCTCCAGTATATGCACTGCATCCGTTACGCCCTCTTCAGTTTTGCCCGTGGTGAGAGCCCGATAACTTGCATAGAGTTCGGCCGCCGCAATGTGGAACCGGACGTGCGGCCCAGTTTCACCGAGATGGAGATCCACGTGCGGCAGAGGGACGTCGCCTAATGAAAGATTGCAGTCTGTAGTTTGTCGTTTGACGTTGTAGCAGCAAACGACAACCGCAAAACGACAAGCGAAACCATGAGCGACCAGCGAATCATCGTCAAAAAAGTCCGGAAGGTCGGGAAGGCGCCCGCCGCCGGAACCTGGAAAGTCGCGTTCGCCGACTTTATGACCGCCATGATGGCGTTCTTCCTGGTCATGTGGATCATCGGCCTGGATGAGAACACCCGGAGCGCGATAGCCGGCTATTTCAACGACCCGCTCGACTTCAATAAGAAGGCGAAGGGAAGCACATTGGACGATCTGCTCAGCCCGAAGGTAGTCGACCCCGGGAATCCGGCAAGCGTTCACAACCCCGAAGGCCTGAGATGGCAGGACGAAGAAAGGGCGGAACTGGAACGGATCCGCCGCGAATTCGAAACGGCCGTTGCGGAGGACCCTGATCTCAAGGAGATAGAGGCGTTTGTGGACAGCCGGATTACGGACGAGGGTCTGGTGATTGAGTTCCTCGAAGGCGTGGGTAACGTCTTCTTTGAAACCGGCAGCGCGACAGTCCGTCCGATCGCCCGTAAGATCTTCGTGCAGCTCGGCGAGGTCCTTGCAGAGGCGGAGAGACACATCGCAATAGACGGGCACACCGACTCCAGACCGTATCCGCCTGGGGCGCGATATGACAACTGGCACCTATCTCAGGATAGAGCCCTCGCCACGTTGACCGTAATCCGCTCGGCCGGAGTCAAGGATAGGAACGTGCTGGCTGTGCGCGGATTCGCCGACCGGCGGCTTCGTTTCCCCGAAGACCCGCTTCACTTCTCAAATCGGCGCGTGACCGTTCTCCTGCCGTTCCGCTGGATGGAAGAACGGGTGGTGGGCTCCGCCCGCGAACTCAAAAGGCCGCTCCAAGCGCACGTCGCAAAGCCGATAGACATCCGCTCGCCTCAGAAGCCGTCAGAATAGAGGGCGTGCAGCGCATCTACCTGGATCACGCGGCGACCGCGCCGCTGGACGCCGCCGCCCGGGAGGCCATGCGGCCCTGGCTGTCCGACAGGTTCCAAAACCCGAGCAGCCTCTACGAGGGCGGACGCCGTGCTCGCATGGCCCTCGACGAAGCCCGCGAAACGCTGGCCGAAGCGCTGCGCTGCCTGCCGGGAGAGGTCGTTTTCACATCGTCAGGAACGGAGGCCGCCAACCTTGCACTTATAGGCGTGGCGCTGGCGAGGCGCGATGGAAAGCGCAACCGCGTCCTCTTCGGTGCGACCGAACACCATTGTGTCCTTAGCACTGCGCCGCTCCTCGAATCGTTCGGTTACACGGTAGAGATGATCCCAGTCGGTCCGGACGGGCGGGTCAAACGTGAGTCGCTGGAGGAGAGACTTGGAGACGACGTCCTGCTTCTCAGTGTGATGCACGCGAACAATGAGACCGGTGTCATCTCCGACGCAGCCGCCATAGGGGGGGCATGCAGGGAGCGGGGCATTCTTTATCACTGTGACGCTGTTCAGACTTTCGGACTGCTGCCGGTTTGCGCAGACGACCTAAATGCCGACCTGATATCGGTCTCCGCCCATAAACTGTACGGGCCGAAGGGAGCCGGTGCGCTCTATGTGCGCGCAGGCGTGAAGCCGCAGCCGATGACGGTCGGCGGCGCGCAGGAGCGTGAGGTGCGGGCCGGCACTGAGAACGTCCCGGCGATTGTGGGCTTCGCGGCTGCGGTTCAAGTCGCGCTGAAGGACACGAGCCGGGCAGACCGCTTCGCAGCAGTCCGTGACCGGTTTATGGAAAAGACCGCCTCCGCATTCAGCGCCGCCTGCCTGCCCGAACCCATATACACGGTACCGGGAACCGTCGGTCGCCGGATGCTGCCCGGCCACGCCCACCTGCGGGTTCCGGGCGCGGACGCCGAGGCGACCCTCATCAACCTGGACCGCCTGGGCGTTGACGCCGGAAGCGGCGCGGCATGCAGCAGCGGCAGCATCGAGCCGTCGCACGTGCTGCAGGCGATGGGCTTCTCGGAAAAGGAGTCGCGCGAGGGACTGCGGTTCACGTTCGGCAAAGACTCGACGGTCGAAGAGGCGGACGAAGCTGCGAGGCGCTTGGCCGAAGGCGCGGGCCAGGTCCTGGCCGTTCAAAAGGGATAGCCCTGGGTTGCAAGCAAGAAGCGCAACACATCAGTTCCCCATCCGCTTCCACGCATCCGCCCCCTGGGAAGCGCCGCTACGGCCGCGGTCGAGGAACTCGAGGGCCGGGCGGTCCCCCCACTGCTCCCTCTCGCGGGTGCCCTCCACCACTTCCAACGGCTGATCGGGAGCGAACGCCGTCTCGCCGGGCTTCATCGGCACGCCGATCAGCGCCTGCTGCGCCGCAGCGATCACCATCTTGGCCGCCGTCTCCCGCAGGTCGTCCCCTATGCCGAACATCTCATATTCCGCAAGGTTGAACTTCGATAGCCCGCGAGTGCTCACCCACCACCCGTCCTTCAGCCGAATCAACTTGACGGCGCCGATGTCGCGGAAATCGATGCGGGGGTCCATTCGCCCCGGTGCCCGCATCTCGTCCGGAAGCCGGTAAGTTTCGGCCTGTGGGTCGGCCACGAGGCCCTCCGTTAGGAGAGCCAGCCTCCGCGCCACGTCCAACATGAACTGCACGGCCGGATACACCTCTGAGCTGTATCCTTCGAACATCAGGTTTAGGAGATGTTCCGCCTCCTCGGCCCGGCGAAGCCTCTCGCCGACAAGACCCGCCGCCCCCAACATCTGCGGGTCGTCGGGCAGGCGAAACTGTTTCACCTCTGCGCGGCGAAAGACGTCCAGCCGCACGACGTCCTTTTTCTCCGGTGTCGTCAACGCGTAACTGCCGCGTTGCAACGGCTTATTCAGAAGGTCGCGGCTTGCGCCTTTCATCAGCGGTGCGCCATATCCGCGCACAGCCTCATTGCTTCCGTCCGGATTGATGACCTCGAGCAGCGTCGGCAACGCCCCGGGCCCGCCCAAAACCGACAGATAAAAGTTCCGGTTGATGGTAAGGCCGGAGGCTGCGGCACGCTTCCGGAACGGCCAGAGCGGCATGCCGCCAGTCTACCGAATCGCGTCTCCGGTGCCCGGATCGAAGAAGTGCACGTCTTCCGGAAGAATCCAGAGAGGCAGTTCCGCTCCCTCAGGCGTCGGGACGTCGGCCCGCAAGGAGGCTGTGAGATCGGATTCCCCCAACCGCAGATAAACGGTTTTCGTCGCGCCGAGCGGCTCCACCACGTCCACCTTAGGCTTCAGTTGCACGCCGGGGCCCTGCGGCCGGAACGCCTCGGGGCGAATCCCAACGAGCACGCTTGCAAGCGACCGGGCGCCGTCCGGAACGGGCAGTTCCGCGCCTGCTACCAGCGCGACGCCGTCTCGCACTTCCGCCTCCAATTGATTCATCGGCGGCGTACCGATGAATGAGCCGACAAACGCGTTCGCCGGTTGTCGATACAACACGTCGGGAGTAGCGTATTGTTGCAGCACGCCGCCTTTGAGTACGGCGATCCGGTCGCCCATCGTCATCGCCTCCACCTGGTCGTGGGTCACGTAAACGGTTGTAATCCCGAGCTGCCGGTGGAGGCGCATCAGTTCGGAGCGCATCTGCACTCGCAGTTTCGCGTCCAGGTTGCTCAGCGGCTCGTCCATCAGGAACACCTGCGGCTCGCGTACGATGGCCCGTCCGAGCGCCACACGCTGCCGCTCGCCTCCGCTCAGCTGGCGCGGGCGGCGTCGCAGGAGGTCTTCGAGCCCGAGCAGCCGGGCCGTTTTGCGCACCAGCGATTCAATGCGCTCGCGTCGCTTGGCCGCCTCCTTCGGGTGCGACATCCGCCACCAAAAGGAGCGCAGCAGCCGGATTCGCAGGCCGAAGGACATGTTCTCGAAAACGTTCATGTGCGGGTAAAGGGCGTAACTCTGGAACACCATCGCGATGTCCCGGTCCTTCGGCGGCACGTCATTCACGACCCGTCCGCCGATGGTTATTTCTCCTGCTGTGAGTTCCTCCAGTCCTGCGATCAGGCGGAGTGCTGTCGTTTTTCCGCAGCCGCTCGGCCCGACGAGGACCGCGAACTCGCCCTCATTCACCTCAAGCGAGAGGTTCTCCACGGCGGTTACGTCGCCGAACCGCTTGGTCACGCCCCTAAGGCTCACACCCGCCACGAAGTTCAATGTACCCGCCATCGCGAGTCACACCCGACGCAGTTTCCTTACGACCTCCTCCGGCTCGATGGCCGGCAAGCCGTCAGGTCCCTGATAAAGCGCAGAATCCCTGCGTCCGAAAGGCCCGGTGCGCGCCGGGTCGGTCGGGCCCATTATCGCCACCACCGGCTTTCCGAGAGCCACGGCGATGTGCAGCGAGCCTGTGTCGCCCGCGACGTGCGCGTTCGCACAAGAGAGCAGAGCGACGAGTTCCGCCAGGCTCGTCCGCCCAACCAGGCTCGGGGGGGGCACGTCCATCTGCGCGCACAGTTCATCGTAAGTTTCTGTGTCGCCCGGACCGCCGATCACAAACGGCGCCCAGCCCTCATCGCGGAGCATCGGGATCAGCCGCGCGTAATGCGAGACCGGCCATCGTTTCTCCGGTTTGCCCGCGCCGAGGTTTATCGCGAGCGAGCGGCCGTGGAGACTCAGCGCGTCCAGTTTCGCCTTGGATGACGCAAGCGCGTCCGGCTGCGGCTCAAGATCAAACTCGACGGGCGTTTGCCGTCTGTCGTTCGGAGGCTTGACGTGAAACAACTTGTCTGCGACCGCCAAGTATTGTTCTATCACGTGCATTCCTTCTTCCCGAGGCTTCACTCCACGGCTGAAAAGCCACGAGAACTCGCGCTGCCAATGAAAACCTAACTTACGCTTGGCGCCGCTCAGCCAGACGATTCTTGCGCTCTTGAACAGACCCTGCATGTCGAGCGCGGTCGTGTACCTCTCGGCACGCAGGCGTTCTCGCAACGCAACCAAGTCGCGCAAACTTGGGCGGCGCGGGACCTCGATTAACTCATGTATGGCCCGGTGGCCCCGCAACAGATCGGCGAAGTTCTCCTGCACGACCCAATGCAACTCGGAGTCGGGCAGCGCTCTCCTTATCGCAACGGCAGACGGCAGCGTGTGTATGATGTCGCCGATTGCGGAAAGGCGTACGAGGAGGATCTTTTCTGGCCGGCCCTCCGCAGGAGTCTCTTCTTCAAACAGATTTCTCAGTTCTTCCTCCGGATCACTCTCTCGCGACATGGCCCGCCCTCAATCGCATTAGGCACTTCTCAAGCACCGCGTCCGCCCTCACCGACAAGATGTCCCCCCCCGACTCCACCACCGCTTCCGGCTGGCCGAACGGGTGATAAACCGACGGTGACATGTGGCCGAACACCGTTACGCACGGCACCCCGAACGCGGCGGCGATGTGCGCGGTCCCGGTGTCGCCGCTGAGGTGCAGGCGACTTCGTCGAATAACTTCGGCGGTCTGCAGCAGAGTCGTCCTACCGACCCAGTCGTCGGCCTCGGCGGCCGCAAGGTACCGGTCGCGCAGGGCCTCCTCTCCTCGACCCCCAACCAGCACGACCCGCAGACCCTCGGTCCGCAGCGCGCGGCCAACTTGAGCAAATCGCTCCGGCGGCCACAGTTTCTCCGGTGTAGTGCTTCCGAGATGTACGGTCGCCCAGCCGCCGGGTCCCAGCCGCCCGTCCACGAACTTCGCTTGTTCCGGCCCAACCGGAATCCCGAACTCGTAACTGCGCGTACGGAAACCGGCCGCGCCGACGGCCTCGATGTAGGCGTCAACGGCGTGGAGGTCGGCGGCGGGCATTACAACGCGTCCGCCCACGGACCTTGAGAACGGGTCGGTCGGATTCAGAATGAACTTTTTCCGTGCTCCGCAAAAAAGCATTGCAAGGGCCGTCTTGCCGTGGCCGTGCATGTCAATCGCCGTGTCCGGTTTGAAGCGCCGCACCTGAAGGTAACCCCGCAACTGTTCTCTCCATGTCAGCGGGTTCCAGCCCGAGCTCCGGTATCGGCCGCGGTCGAAGCAGAAAACGCGATCAATAGCGGGATGTCCTCGCACCAACTCTCGAAAGCGTGTCTCCACAAACCACGCAACTTCCGCATCCGGATCGGAAGCGCGCACCGTGGCGGCGGCGGGGAGCGCCATTACGATGTCCCCGATCGCGCTCCACCGTATCAGCAGAACACGCTCAGGCATCCAGAAGCCCCTTTCGGCGCGCAGCCTTCCAGCGGTCGTGCATCCAGAGCCACTGCTCAGGACTCTGCCGGATCATCTGTTCAAGGGCCTCGTTTACGGCGGTCATTATCCGTTTTATGTCCTCGTCACGGTCTCCGGAAAGATCCGGCGTCTTCAGAGGCCGGACTTCAAGACGGTAGCGGCCACCATCGGTTTGCATGCAAAAACAGCTGAGGATAGGCGCGCCGGTTCTAAGATGGAAAACAGCGGGACCGCTAACAGTGCCGGCGGGGAATCCGAAGAACGGCACGTAGATCTCCCATGTGTTTTGGTCGGGCAGGATGCCGACGACTTCGTTCCGATTGAGGCGCCGAAGGATCTCGCGCGCCGCGCTCCCGCGGACGAAAAGGCCCACGCCTTCAAGGCGCCGGACGCGGTTCACCAGTCGCGTGAGCCGGGCGTCGTTCGCGTCCCTCACAACCACGCCCACCCCGTCGCCCCT